>NZ_JBEZJP010000585.1:0-3870 GCF_040653175.1 Actinomadura sp. NPDC048032 | reverse complement strand
ATCGAGGCCGCCCTCGACGCCATCGCGGAGGACGGCGCGGCGGCCGCGACCCACCGAGTGGTACGGGATGCCCTCGGGGCTGAAGTAGCCGTTCGCCGGGTCCTTGATCTTGTTGTACTGGTCGAGGAACCGCTGGGTGTAGGCGTCGCCGGAGGTCGACACCTCGGTCGCGGTGACCTTGGCGGCCGTGTAGCCGGACGCGGCGGAGGTGAACGTCGCCTGGCCCGTCCCGGAGGCGTCCGCGGTGATCGTCACGTTCTGGGCGGTGGACCAGTTCTGCGGCGTGAAGGTCAGCGTCCCGCCGCCGGTCACCGACAGGCCGGAGTTGCCCGCCGTCCGGGTCGTCGTCACGGTGACCGAGCCGGAGGGGGCCTCCGACAGCTTCACCGCGTAGGCGGCCTTCGCGCCCTGCGCGACGGTCAGCGCGGTGGGGCTCGCCACGACGCTCGCCGCCGCCGTCACCGCGACGCCCACCGGCGCGGACTCGGCCGTCGCGCCGGTGCTGTCGGTGACCCTGGCGTAGAGCGAGTACGAGCCGGCCGCCGCGGGCGTCCAGTTCAGCCCGTACGGGGCCGTGGTGTCGGCCGCGCCGAGGGACCCGTCCTGGTCGAAGAACTCGACCTTGGAGACGGTCGCGCCGGAGCCGGCCGCCGCGGTGGCGGCGATCGGCACCGAGGCGCCCACCGAGTACGTCGCGCCGGCGGACGGGCTCGTCAGCGCCACCGTCGGGGCGGACGA
This sequence comes from Actinomadura sp. NPDC048032, assembly GCF_040653175.1. NCBI lineage: Bacteria > Bacillati > Actinomycetota > Actinomycetes > Streptosporangiales > Thermomonosporaceae > Actinomadura > Actinomadura sp. NPDC048032. Next base: position 3,132 of record NZ_JBEZJP010000585.1, on the reverse strand, counting down.
GCTCTGGTTGCACGGCGTGCCGTTGAGGCTGAACGCGGTGGGGTCGGTGTTCGTCCCGCTGTAGGTGAACTGCGCGCCGACGTTCACCGAGGCGCCGGAGGCGAGCGCCCTGTTCCAGCTCTCGTTCTCGGCGGTGACCTGCTGGCCCGACTGCGACCACTTCGCCGACCAGCCGCTCGCCAGCTTCTGGTTCCCCGAGTAGGAGTAGGTCAGCTTCCAACCGTCCAGCGCGTCACCCTGGTTGGTGATGTCGATGCTCGCGGTGAAGCCGCTCCCCCAGTCGTTCTTCTTGTAGACGACCTTGCACGCGACCGCGGCGGCGCGGGCCGGGGCCATCACGCCCAGTCCGCCGCAGAGCAGGGCAAGCACCGCGCCCACGGCCGTTAACCCGCGCCATCTTTGCTGTCTTCTCACCTGTGTTCCTTCCTATCGCGCCCGGTGTCCGGGCATGGCGGTCTCCACCGCCGGCGGAGCACGGCGGTGGTGGTGCCGGGGAGGGCGGGGGCCGCGCCGGCCCCGGTCCGTCAGCCGGACTCCCGGATGATCAACTTGGTGCGCAGCACGACGCCGCGCTCGGTGTTCGGCCGGCCTCCGGTGCAGGCGCGCAGTTCGCGCGCCAGGCGGGCGCCGAGGTCCTCGGCCGGCTGCCGGACGGTCGTCAGCCGGGGGCGGACCTGCTGGGCCACCGGTGCGTCGTCGAACCCGACGACCGCGACGTCGTCGGGGACGCGGCGGCCCGCCCGGCGCAGCGCGCTCAGCGCGCCGACCGCCATCTGGTCGGACGCGGCGAGCACGGCGTCGACGTCCGGCCGGCGCTCCAGCAGGCGGCGCATCGCCCGCTCGCCGGACAGCCGGCCGAAGTCGCCCTGGCAGACCAGCCCGTTGACGCCGATCCCGGCCTCGCGCGCCGCGAGCCGGTAGCCGGCGAGGCGGTCCACGGCGGCGCCCATGTCGGCCGGCCCGGCGATGGTGCCGATCCGGCGGCGGCCCGAGGCGAGGAGGTGCCGGACGGCGGCGTGCGCGCCGCCCTGGTTGTCGACGTCGACGTACGGCAGCGCCACCTCGTCGAGCGGGCGCCCGGCGAGCACCACGGGAGCGCCGGCGGCGGCCTGCACGAGCGGGGCGACCTGGTCGCGGCGCGCGCCGACGAGCAGCACGCCCTCGGCCCGGCCGCCGCGCAGGTAGCCGGTGGTCGCCCGCCACTCGTCGGCCCGGCCGGCCATGAGGACGACGAGCGGCGCGCGGCCGCCGAGCTCGCGGCGCACGCCCCACAGCAGGCGCGCGAAGAACGGGTCGCCGAGGACGCGGCAGCCGTCCTCGCAGACGACGGCGGCGACGGTGCCGGAGGACTCCCGGTCGGGAGGGCCGCTGCGGCGCCGGACGTAGCCGAGCCGCTCGACCGCCGCCTCGACCTGGAGGCGGGCCGCCCTGCTGACGCGCGCGGACCCGTTCAGCACGCGGGACGCGGTGGCCGGCGACACGCCGGCGAGCTGCGCGACGTGGGCGAGGGTGGGCGGTCGGTCGGGGAGGGCGGGATCGTGCGGGGGGTGGGTGACGGTCACGCTTTCGGCACTCCCTTCGGGGGTTCCCGGCCTTTCGAGGGGGTGGACCGGGTCGGGAGTAGTGGGAGCGCTCCCAAGAATCTGATCGGACGCGCATCGTGTCAAGGGTCGCGAGGAAACCGAATTCGGGGCCGCCCGCACCCGCCGCTCACCGCGCGCGCAAGGCGCCGTGAAAGTTCGTGAAAGGAATGGAACAAGGCTTCCCTCCGGCGTCCGGGGCGTTCTACGTTCACCGCAGTCCAGGAGTGGGAGCGCTCCCAAGCTCAATCGTCCGACGTGAAGGCGGAGATCCATGAGATCGCTTTCCCCGCGCACCGCGGCGGTGGCCGCGCTGACCGGCGCGATCTGCGCGGCGGGCTCGCTCGTCGCGGGAACCGGGACCGTGCTCGGCGCGCGGCCGGCCCGCGCCGCGGTCGCCTGCGAGGTCGGCTACACCACCAACGACTGGGGCACCGGATTCACCGCCGCCGTCACGATCACCAACCGGGGCCCGGCCGTGACCGGCTGGACGCTGACCTACTCCTACACCGGGAACCAGCGCCTCACCGGCGGATGGAACGGCCGGTGGACGCAGTCGGGCACGACCGTCACCGTCGCCAACGAGAGCTGGAACGCGACCCTCGCCACGGGCGCGTCCGTGCAGGCCGGGGCGCAGTTCTCCTACAGCGGCGCGAACGCCGCGCCGACCGCCTTCGCGCTCAACGGCACGGCCTGCAACGGCGGCGGCGAGCCCACCACCGAGCCCCCGACGACTCCCCCGCCCGGCGGTCCCGCGCCCAAGCTGAAGGTCTCCGGCAACACGTTCGTGAACGCCGCCGGCGCCGCGGTTCGCCTCCGCGGGGTGAACCGGTCCGGCGGCGAGTTCGCCTGCGTCCAGGGCAACGGGATATGGGACGGCCCGATGGACGCGGCCTCCGTCGCCGCGATCAGGAAGTGGAATGTCAACGCGGTCCGGGTGCCGCTCAACTCCGACTGCTGGCTGGGCTTGGACAACGTCGAGCCCGCCTACCGCGGAACCGCCTACCAGAACGCCGTCAGGAATTACGTGGGGCTGCTCGAAGAGAACGGCATCACGCCCATCCTGGAACTGCACTGGAGCCGCGGATTGTGGACGGGCTATGACAGCCATTGCCAGACCGCGGCGGCGGAATGCCAGAAACCGATGCCGGACGCCCAGTACGCACCGGAATTCTGGAAGCAGCTCGCCACCGCCTACAAGGGCGACACGGCGGTCGTATTCGACCTGTTCAACGAGCCGTACCCGAACAACCTCCAGGTCATGGACTACGCCCAGTCATGGAGGTGCTGGCGCGACGGCGGCTCGGCCTGCACGGGCCTGACCTACGAGGCGGCCGGGATGCAGGACCTCCTCGACGCCGTCCGCTCCACCGGCGCGCAGAACGTCGTCATGGCCGCGGGCAGCAGCTACTCCAACGACCTCGGCCAGTGGCTCGCGCAGAAGCCGTCCGACCCCACCGGGAACCTGGCGGCCGCGTGGCTGGGTGCCGATCGCGTTGAGGACGCGGACGGAGATGTCGCCCGGCGGCACCGTCAGCTCGTTCTCGGCCTT
>NZ_JBEZJP010000584.1:0-3891 GCF_040653175.1 Actinomadura sp. NPDC048032 | reverse complement strand
GGTTCCCGGCGAGGGGAGACCTCGATGACCGCTGGAACGGCGACCGCACCGGTCCCGCCCGACACCTTCAACGCCTCCGACTACCTGCTCCGGGCGGCGTCCGGGCCCGGCGCCGGCCGGACGGCGCTGACCGGTCCGGGCGGCGACGTCAGCTACGCCGGGCTCGCCGAGCTCGCCGGGGACATCGCCGCCGGGCTCGAACGGTGGGGCCTGCGCGCCGAGGAGCGGGTGGTGCTGTTCATGGCCGACGGCCCGCCCATGGCCGCGGCGATCCTGGGCGCGATGCGGCTCGGCGCCGTCCCCGTCCCGGTGTCGACGATGCTGACGGGCCCCGAGCTCGGCGGCCTGCTGGCCGACGCGCGCGCCCGGGTGCTGCTGGTCGGCGACCGGTTCGCGGCCGCCGCCGAGGCGGCCCTCGCACACGCTCCCGGCGTCCGGCGCGTCGCGGTGGAGGGGGACGCGGCGCTCCGCGCCCCGGCGGGCGTGCGGGTGGACCCGTTCGAGGACCTGGTCCGCGAGGGGCGCGCCCGCGGCGGAGCGCCGGCCGAGCCGTACGCGACCTCGGACGACTCCAGCGCCCTGTGGCTCTACACGTCCGGAACGACGGGCCGCCCGAAGGGCGCGATGCACCGGCACGCCAACATCCGGCACGTCGTGGAGACCTACGGCCGCCAGGTGCTCGGCATCCGGCCGGACGACCGCTGCTACTCGGTCGCCAAGCTGTTCTTCGCCTACGGGATCGGCAACTCGCTGTTCTTCCCCCTCGCCGCAGGCGCGACCGCCGTCCTGGACCCGGACCGCCCGACCCCGGCGTCGGTGGCCGGGCGGCTGGCCGAGTACCGGCCGACCCTGTTCTTCGCCGTCCCGACCTTCTACGCGGCGATCCTCAACGCCGAGGTCCCGGTGGAGGCCTTCGCGTCGGTCCGCCTGGCGGTGTCGGCGGGGGAGCCGCTGCCCGCCGAGCTGTGCCGCCGCTTCACCGAGCGGTACGGCGTGGAGATCATCGACGGGATCGGCTCCACGGAGTGCCTGCACATCTTCCTGTCGAACCGGCCCGGACGGGTCCGCCCGGGGACGACGGGCACCGCGGTCCCCGGCTACGAACTGCGCGTCGTGGACGCCGCCGGGGCCGACGTCGGGCCCGGGACGCCGGGCTCGCTGCTGGTGAAGGGCGAGTCGATCGCCACGGGCTACTGGTGCCGCACCGAGACGACCCGGCAGGTCTTCCAGGGGGAGTGGCTGCGCACGGGCGACACCTACGTGGTGGACGAGGACGGCTTCTACACCTGCCTGGGCCGGACGGGCGACATGCTCAAGGCCGGCGGCATCTGGGTGTCGCCGGCCGAGGTGGAGGGACGGCTGCTGGAGCACCCCGCGGTGGCGATGGCCGCCGTCGTCGGGCTGCCGGACGCCGACGGCCTGGACAAGCCCGTCGCCTGCGTCGTGCTCAAGGAGGGCGCGACCGCGGAGCCGGCCGAGCTGATCGGGTTCTGCCGGGCGGGCCTCGCGTCGTTCAAGCGCCCCCGCGAGGTGCTGGTCGTGGACGGGCTGCCCACGACGCCGACCGGCAAGCTGCGCCGCTTCGCCGTCCGCGAGCTGGCCTCGGCCCTGCTCGCCGCGCCCTGACCCGTCCCCGGGCGCTCCCGCCCTGGGCGGCGCGCGAGCCGAAATGCTACAAATAGTTGACGTGAAGAACGGATTTTGTGGAGCATGATGGAGACGGCACCGGCGGAAGGACAGCGCATGACCGGCCCGCACGTGGAGTTCCGGGTGGACCCGTCCCGCTACCGGCACTGGCGCCTGGACGTCGAAGGCGACGTCGCCACCCTGACGATGGCGGTCGACGAGCGGGGCGGGCTGGTCCCCGGATACGAGCTGAAGCTGAACTCCTACGACCTCGGCGTCGACATCGAGCTGTACGACGCCGTCCAGCGGCTCCGCTTCGAGCACCCCGCGGTGCGCGTGGTCGTCCTCACCAGCGGCAGGGAGAAGATCTTCTGCGCGGGCGCCAACATCCGGATGCTGGCCGCGTCCCCGCACGCCTGGAAGGTCAACTTCTGCAAGTTCACCAACGAGACCCGCAACGGCATCGAGGACGCGACGGCCCACTCCGGGCAGACCTACCTGGCGGCGCTGAACGGCACCGCCTCCGGCGGCGGTTACGAGCTGGCCCTCGCCTGCGAGCACATCATGCTCGTCGACGACCGGTCCTCGGCGATGTCGCTGCCGGAGCTGCCGCTGCTCGGCGTCCTGCCGGGCACCGGCGGCCTGACCCGCGTGTCGGACAAGCGGCGCGTCCGCCGCGACCGCGCCGACTACTTCTCGACCAGGGCGGAGGGCCTCGGCGGCGGGAAGGCCGTCGCGTGGGGCCTGGTGGACGAGGCCGTCCCGCGCACCGCCTGGGACGAGACGGTCGCCGCACGCGCGCGGGAGCTGGCGGCCCGCTCCTCCCGGCCGCGCGACGCCGAGGGGATCGCGCTGGCGCCCCTCGGCAAGGAGCGCACGGACGCCTCCATCGCCTACCGGCACGTCTCGGCGGCGCTCGACCGCGACGCCGGCGCCGCCGAGATCACGATCGCGGGCCCGGACGCGCCTCCCGGCGACCTGCGCGACGCGGACTTCTGGACGCTCGCCATGACCCGCGAGCTGGACGACCTCATTCTGGACCTGCGGACCAACGAGCCGGAGCTCGGCACGTGGGTGCTCCGCACGGCGGGGAGGGCCGAGCACGTCCTCGCCCACGACCGGCTGCTGCTCGACGCCTCCGGCGACTGGCTCGCCAACGAGGTCGTGCACTACCTCAAGCGGACGCTGAAGCGGCTCGACGTCACCAGCCGCAGCCTCATCGCCCTGATCGAGCCCGGAAGCTGCTTCGCCGGCTCCCTCCTGGAGGTCGCGCTCGCCGCCGACCGCTCCTACCAGCTCGACGGCGTCTTCGAGGACGTCGACCCGGACGCCGATCCCGCCGCGGTCACCGTGGACGCGATGAACCTCGGACCGCTCCCGATGGGCAACGGGCTCACCCGGCTGGCGACCCGCTTCCTCGGCGACGACGGCGCGCTCGCCGCCGTCCGGGACGCCGCCGGCGAGCCCCTGGAGGCCGCCGGCGCCGAGCGCCTCGGCCTGGTCACCTTCGCGCCCGACGACATCGACTGGGACGAGGAGATCCGCATCGCCGTCGAGGAGCGGGCCGGCTTCAGCCCCGACGCGCTCACCGGCCTGGAGGCCAACTACCGCTTCCCCGGCCCCGAGACCCTCGAGACCAAGATCTTCGGACGGCTGTCCGCCTGGCAGAACTGGATCTTCACGCGCCCGAACGCGTCCGGTCCGGACGGCGCCCTGCGCCGCTACGGCACCGGACGGCGCGCCGACTTCGACCGAAAGCGAGTCTGAGCGATGGCGACCACCGCCGACTACACCGAGAAGATCCCCAACAACGTCGGCCTGCACGAGGACCGGCGCCTCCAGCGCGCCCTGGAGTCGTGGCAGCCGAACTTCCTGTCCTGGTGGGAGTCGATGGGCCCGTCGCTGCCGACGCGGGAGGTCTACCTGCGCACGGCCGTCGACGTCGGACGCGAGGGCTGGGCGCACTTCGGGCACGTCGCCATGAAGGACTACCGGTGGGGCATCTTCCTGGCCGAGCGCGACGGCGACCGCCGCATCGGCTTCGGCGCCCACAAGGGCGAGCCCGCCTGGCAGAAGGTGCCCGGCGAGTACCGCGCCGACCTGCGGCGCCTCATCGTCATCCAGGGCGACACCGAGCCGGCGTCGGTGGAGCAGCAGCGCAACCTCGGCGCCACCGCGCCCAGCCTCTACGACCTGCGCAACCTCTTCCAGGTGAACGTCGAGGAGGGCCGCCACCTGTGGGCGATGGTCTACCTCCTGCACGCC
>NZ_JBEZJP010000583.1:0-3907 GCF_040653175.1 Actinomadura sp. NPDC048032 | reverse complement strand
ACGCAGTTGCGGCATAGGTGCGACGTGCCGACGGTCATGTCGTTTCGGGGTTGAGGGTTCTCGTTATCGATCGCCGGGCCGCGATGCGGGCGGGGGCGGCCGTCCGGCGGGACCTCGATCCGGGCGGTCCCGCGTCCCGCACTGTTGCGGAGGCCCGATCCGGGGCATGACCCGGATGTTCCGGCTGGAAGGGGGCCCTCGTGGAACGGCAGGCCTGGCCACGGCTGCGCGTCGCCGACTGGACGCCGACGCGCGACACCCTGCACATGTGGACGCAGATCGTCGGCAAGGTGCGTCTGGCCCACGCACCGCTGGTGAACCACTGGTGGAACGTGACGCTCTACGTCAGCCCGCGCGGGCTGACCACGTCGGCGGTCCCGTACGACGGGGGCGCTTTCGACATCGAGTTCGACTTCGTCGACCACCGGCTGCGGCTGCGGACCTCGGACGGCAGCCTCCGGGAGTTCGAGCTCGCGCCCATGCCGGTGTCGCGGTTCTACGCCCGGACGATGGCCGCCCTGCACGAGCTGGGGATCGAGACGCGCATCCAGGCGCGCCCGAACGAGGTCGAACCGGCGATCCCGTTCGAGGAGGACGACCAGCACGCCTCGTACGACCCCGAGGCGGCGCACCTGTTCTGGCGCCAGCTGCTCCAGGCGGCGCGCGTGCTGGGGGAGTTCCGGGCCCGCTACATCGGCAAGGTCAGTCCCGTGCACTTCTTCTGGGGCGCCATGGACCTCGCCTGCACACGCTTCTCCGGGCGGGACGCGCCCGAGCATCCGGGCGGCGCCCCGAACTGCGGGGACTGGGTGATGGTCGAGGGGTACTCGCGGGAGCTCAGCAGCTGCGGGTTCTGGCCGGGCGGCGGCGAGGAGGGGTCCTTCTACGCCTACGCCTACCCCGAGCCCGCCGGGTTCGCCGACCGTCCGGTGGGCCCGTCCGGCGCCTTCTACAGCAGGGAGAACGGCCAGTTCCTGCTCCCCTACGAGGTGGTGCGGGAGAATCCCGACCCCGACCGGGCCCTCCTGGAGTTCCTGCAGGGCACCTACGAGGCGGCGGCCGACCTCGGAGGCTGGGACCGCGCCGCGCTGGAGGCCGATCCGGCGCGATGGGACCACAAGATCCGCGAAGGGACCTGAGCCGAGGCGCCGCCGCGGTCGGGTGACCGGGATGTCGGACGCCGCCGCTAGCTTGCGGTGCCATGGTCGAGACGGTGGAGATCCCGGTCGAGTGGCGCGAGCACATCCATCCGAGGCGCGGCGGCGTCCCCGGCCCGCCGGTCGCCGTGGACGAGGGGGCGGCGCGGCGGGCCCGCGAATGGGACCTCGCGGCCCGTCCGATCGCCGAGGAGATGCTGGAGCACGAGCGCACCGACCCGGAACTCGGGCGGGCCCTGCGGGCGTGGCTGGCCAAGGAGGCCGACCCGGCGGGCGCGGCGGCGGTAGCCGCCGTCGCGCTGAAGTACCTCGACGGAGTCGAGGGCGCGGCGTTCCTGGACGCGTGGGTGCTCGACCACGGGCTCGCCTTCGCCGCCTGCGCGGTCACCGAGGCGATTTCGATCGAGCCCGGCCCGGTGCCGCGCCCCGCGAAGCCCGGCCCCGGCGGGTTCGTCGTCGGGCTCGTCGCCTACGGAGACGGCGGAGCCCCCGGAGGATGGCGCGGCGAGATCCGGCGCGTCACCGTCCACGACCACTTCCCGGTCGGCCGGTGGGTCCCCGGGGACGCGGTGCTCAAGCGCCTCCGCACGCTGCTGGCCGCCGCGCCCGAGGACGAGTACGGCGAAGCCGTCGAACGGCTCTCGCGCCACCGCGGCGACGCCTGGAGGCGGCGCGTCGCGTCCTACCTCGTCCCGACCGAGACGGCCTGGCTGGACGTCTCTCCCGGCGTCTCCCTCGGAACCGGAGAGCACGACCACGAGTACCTGCTCTGCTCCCTGTCCAGCGCGGCGCAGATCCGGGAGGTGAGATGGGTGCCGGCCACCCCCGCCGTGCTCGAGACCCTGCTCGACAGTCTGGGCGCGGACGCGCTCCCGCTGCTCGCCCTCGCGCTCCGGCACAGCCACGACGCCGACGAGACGCATCCGATCGTGCTGCGGGCGCTCATGGAGATCGCCGACGAGGCGGTCTTCGCGCTCCTGCTCGACCACATGGGCGACCGGGGCGTGCCGGCCGCCTTGCAGGAGGCGGCGGAGAGGCGCCCGGAACTCGCGCTCCGGGCGCTGGCCCCGCTGGCCGGCGACGACACGACCAGGGGCCTGCAGGCGGCGGGCACGGTGCGCGGGCTGCTGTACGCCAGGCCCGACCTGGCCGAGGCGGCGCCTTCGGGAAGCGTCGAGGCGCTGCTGCCCCGTCCGGCCGTTCCGGACTGCGCCGACCTGCCCGACGTGCTCACCGGCAGGCCCGCCCGCGGCGCGAAGACCGACTGGGCCGACCCGACGTTGCTGCCCCGGATCCTCACGCGCGGCCGCGACCGGGCCCTGCCCGCGAGCGCGACCCGGCGCCTGCTGGGCCTGCTCGCCAAGAAGGCGCCCGAGGCCGCGCGAGTTCGCGCGTTCTGCGACCGGCACTCGCTGGCCGAGTTCTCCTGGGCGGTGTTCGAGCGCTGGCACGCGCTCGGCGCGCCGACGCGGCACAACTGGGCGCTGGCGCAGCTCGGCCTGATCGGCGACGACACCACGGTGCGGCGGCTCAGCCCGCTGATCAGACTCTGGCCGGGCCAGGGGCTGACCGCACGGGCCGCGGCCGCGCTGGACGTCCTGGCCGCGATCGGCTCCGACACGGCCCTCACCCACCTGTTCGAGCTGACCCGCCGCGGCCGGTACAAGGGGCTGAAGGCCAGGGCCGCCCGCAAGATCGACGAGATCGCCGCGGCGCGCGGCATGACGCGCGACGCCCTCGCCGACCGGGCCGTCCCCGACTTCGGGCTGGACGAGCGGGGCACGCTCGTCCTGGACTACGGCCCGCGCCGGTTCACCGTGACCTTCGACGAGCAGCTCGTCCCGCTGGTGGAGGAGCCCGGCGGCAAGGTGCGCAGGAGCGCGCCGAAGCCCGGCCCGAAGGACGACCCGGCTCTCGCCCCGGCCGCGCACGCCCTGTTCACCGGCCTCAAGAAGGACCTGCGGACGATCGCCGACCAGGAGATCAGGCGCCTGGAGCTGGCCATGACCACCCGGCGGAGCTGGACGCCGGACGACCTCCGCTCCCTGTTCGTCGCCCACCCGCTGCTGGGGCACATCGTCCGCCGGCTCGTGTGGACGACCGACTCCGGGGCGGCCTTCCGCGTCGACGAGGCGGGCGACTACGCCGACGTCCGCGACGACCCGTTCGCCCCCGCCCCGGACGACCGCATCGCCATCGCCCACCCGGTCCTGCTGGGCGACGACCTGCACGCCTGGGCCGAGCTGTTCGCCGACTACGAGATCCTGCAACCGTTCGAGCAGCTCGGACGGCCCGTCCACCGGCTCACCGAGGCCGAGCGCGCCGCGCACCGGCTCGCCCGGGTCGAGGGGCTGGTCCTGCCCTACGGCAAGGCCAAGGGCCACTCGCAGGGGCGCTGGGAGTCCGTGGACGCGGACGGCGGTTTCGCGGGCGGCTGGCTCGCCCGGCGCGACCCGGCCGGCCTGTACGTCGTGGCCCGCCTGAGCCCCGGCCTGGGCCACTACATGTACGGGGAGGGCGAGGACCAGAAGATCGAAGCCGTGTGGGCCGCTCCGGCCCCGGGCCGCGCCCCCGAGGGCACGGTGCCGCTCGGCCGGGTCGATCCGGTCACGATGAGCGAGGCCGTCCACGACCTCGTCCGCAGCGCCTCCTAGCAGGGCGGGGGAGAAGCCGGGCTCGGGGTCCGGCCGGTTCCGAGCCCGGCGCCGCCGCGGTGCGGTACCGGCGGCACGAGATGCTCGACTCGCTCT
>NZ_JBEZJP010000582.1:0-3909 GCF_040653175.1 Actinomadura sp. NPDC048032 | reverse complement strand
TACAGAGGGGAAGGTCGAGCCTCCCCCTCCCCCTCCGCGGGACGACGGCGATCATCCGCGCCCCGACCGGGGCGTCAGCCCCCGGCGCGGCACAGCTCGCCGCGCAGGTGAAGGCCCTGGAGAGCGAGCCGGACGCCGTGCTGTGCAGCTCCGGCATCCTGATCGACTTCGACGGGCGGGAGCTGCCCCGGCTGGCCGGGACGGACCGGGTGACCTACGACGCCCTGATCCGCGACCGGATGATGAGCGTCCACTCCTCCACCTACGTGGCGCGCCGCGAACCGCTCATCGAGATCGGCATGGTGGACGAGACGATCCCCGGCAGCCAGGGCGAGGACTGGGACCTCGCGCTCCGCGCCGCCCGCCGCCACCCGGTGGTGAACGTGGACGAGCCGTACGTCCGGGTCCTGTGGGGGCTGACGTCCTACTACGCGCAGGCGTGGGAGACGAAGGTCGCCGCGCTGGAGTGGTTCCTGGAGCACTATCCGGAGATCGGCGAGGAGCCGGGCGCGGCCGGGCGCGTCTACGGGCAGCTCGCCTTCGGCTGCGCGACCGTGGGCCGCCGCAGGGACGCGCTGCGCTGGTCGGCGCGCGCCCTCAGGGCGAACCCGGCCGAGCGCCGCGTCCCGTTCGCGCTGGCCGTGGCGTCGGGGGTCGTGTCCGGCAAACGCGTCCTGCTGGCCCTGCACACCCGAGGCCGCGGCATCTGACCGCGGCGATGCCGATTCCCCTGCTTTGGCCACCTTTCCCCAAGTGGCGCCGGTAATGTCGATGGCCATCCCAGCGTTGAAGGAGCCTCTTCCGTGAACCACTTCTCCCGCCGCATCGTCGCGTCCGGGACGCTGGCGCTGGCCCTCGTGCCGGCGTTCGGAATGACCGCCGCGCCCGCCTTCGCGGGCGTCGACCTCGACGCGGTCGCCGAGGGCATCAGCGAGAGCGGCTACTACGTCGACTCCCACGCCAAGTACTACCAGTCGGACGGCGCGCAGGAACTGCTCCGCAGCGCGCAGGGCCGGTCCGTCGCGGTGTTCATCGCGATCCTGCCGCCCGGGAACGACCCCGGACAGGTCCTCGGCCGGCTGCCGGGCCTGATGAAGCGGAAGGGCACCTACGCGGTGCTGGCGGGCGACCAGCTCCGGGTGTCCTCCACGGCGCTGCCGGGCGCCCGGGTGAAGTCCATCTACGACGGGGCCGTGAAGGGCAGCAAGGGCAAGCCCGACCTGGCGCTGCTGCGCTTCGTGCAGACGCTCCCGGAGTCGAAGTACGCGCCGCCGAAGCCCGGCAAGCGCGGCAACAACGGCAAGCCCGCGCCGGAGGCGTCGGTCAAGCAGCAGGAGCAGGAGGAGCGCACGCTCGCCCAGTCGCAGCCGACCGTTCCCGCCGCCGGATACGAGCCCCCGAAGGACGACGGATCGCCCATGCCGTACGTGCTCGGCGGCGCCGGGGTGGTGGCCGTGGCGGCCGCCGGCGGCGGGTTCCTGCTGTGGCGCCGCCGCTCCGCGACCCCCGCTCCCGCAGGCGGGACCGGAGCCCCGGGCGCGGCCGCCGCGCCTCCCGCGCCCGGAGCCCAGCCTCCCGCGCCCCAGCCCCCGGTGGACGGTCCCCGGCCCGGCGACGCCAGGCCGGAACCGCCCAAGGAGTCCTGAAGGCTCCGGAGGGCTACGGCGCTCCGGAGCCCAGCAGCAGGATCAGGTGGCGCTCGCCGACGCCCACCGACAGGGCGTCGGCCGGCACCGTGCCCGCGGCCGTCAGCGCCGTGCCGGGACGGCTGCGGGGCGCCCTCTTCCCCGAGCCGAGCTGGCCGCTGCCGCCCGCGCCCCACGTCAGCAGCGTCCCGTCGGCCAGGATCGCCGCGCCGTAGGCCTCCCCGGCGAACACGCGGGCGGCGCCGCGCAGCTTCGGGGCGCTGCGCCCGACGACGGTGACCGGGGCGGTCCGCGGCTTCACCGTGCCGTCGCCGAGCTGGCCGGCGGTGTTGTTGCCCCAGGCGACGATGGTGCCGTCCCCGCGGAGCGCGTAGTTGTGCTTCTCCGCCGAGGCGACCGCGGTGACGCCGTCGAGGACGCCCTCGCCGCCCACCCCCGAGACGAGGACGGGCGTGAGCCGGTCCTGGCGCGTGCCGTCGCCGAGCTGGCCGAGCTCGTTGCGGCCCCATGACGCGACCCGCCCGTCCCGCAGCAGCGCCAGCCCGTGCTGGCCGCCGATCGCGATGCGGACGGCGCCGTCCAGCCGCGCGGCGCCGCCCAGCCCGCGCACCGGGACGGGCAGGGCCCGGTCCTCGCGGGTGCCGTCGCCGACCATGCCGCCCGCGTTGGCGCCCCAGGCGAGCACCTGCCCGTCACCGCGCAGCACCAGCTCGGTGTGCCCGTCCGCGGCGATCGCCGTGACGCCGGTGAGCGCGCCGCGCCCGTCCGGCGCGCGCACGGTCGTCGGGACGGGAGGGGTGGTGCGCTCGCCGGTGCCGCGCTGGCCGGACGATCCCTCGCCCCAGGTCACCACGGTGCCGTCGCGGCGCAGCGCCATGGAGAAGTCGTTGTTGGCGGCGACCGCGACGGCGTCGTCCAGCCGGCCGGGCCGCCCGTCCGGCGCGCGGACGCGCACGGGCACGCCGCTGCCGCGGGTGGTGCCGTCGCCGAGCTGGCCGTCGCCGTTGGCGCCCCACGCGACGACCTGCCCGCCGTCGAGGACGGCCAGCGAGTGGCGGGCGCCCCCGGCGACGGCCACGACCCGGTCGAGCCGCCCCCGGCCGCCGACGCCGGTGACGGGGGCGAGCCGGGGGTCGGCGGCCGGCCCCGGCCGGCCGAGCTGCCCGTCGGAGTTGAACCCGCTCGTCCACACGGTGCCGCTGCGCGCGCCGGCGGAGCCCGCGGCGGGCGGCGGGGAGGCGCGCGGCACGCTCGCGGGAGCGGGCGACCCGCCGCACGCCGCCGCCGCGAGGAGCGCCGGGAGGGCGATGAGCGCGGCGACCGGGCGGCGCGCCTCCGGTCGCCTCCGGTGGGTCACGCCGAGCGGACGCAGGCGAACAGGTGCCTGCCGTAGTTGTCCTCGTAGGGCGGCTGGGCGTCGTCGTCGGGCCCGAGGTCGACGATCTCGTCGAATCCGGTGTTCTCCCGCAGGAACGCCGCGACGCGGGCGGGGTCCCAGCCGCGCAGCGACTCGGCGAACCACGCCTCGTTGTCCTGGCCGGTGTCGAAGAACAGGACCCGGCCGGTGGCGCGGTCCAGCAGCCGGATCAGCTCCTCGGCGCTCACCGAGCCGCGGCCGAGGACGAAGTGGTGCAGGAGGCTGAAGCAGGACACCACGTCCCAGCGGCCGGCGTCGTGCCCGCCAAGGAAGTCGACGCAGTCGCCGGTGGAGACGGCGCCGTCCGGGAGCCCGTAGACGGCCTGGCCGAGCGGGACGGCCAGCGGGTCGCGCTCGATGCCCTCGGCGTCGAAGCCGCGCTCGGCCATCTTCGCGACGAACCAGCCGTAGCAGCTCGCGACGTCCAGGTAGCGGCCCCCGGCGATGCCGCGCTCGGCGAGGAACGCGTCCATCTTCGCGAGCCGGTCGGTGCACTGCCGGACGGTCGTCCAGCCGGTCCTCAGTTCGGGCGCGTCGATCGGCTGGTAGAGCTCGTGGGTGCCGTCGAGCCAGCTCATCTTCAGCAGGAGGTCCTGCAGGGGCGTGGTGACGGGCAGCCACTTGGCGACGACGTTGGCGCCGTCGGCGCCGCTCATCGCGGCGATGGCGAGCCGGTGGTGGCCGTCGAGGATCTGGTACTGGTCGGAGCCGCGGACGGGGGCGACGAGCACCGGGTCCTGCGGCCCGCTCTGCCGCGGTCCTGTTCGGCATGTGCGCGGGCTTCCTGCCGCACAACTTCAGCCCGGCCAAGATCTTCATGGGCGACACCGGCTCGATGCTGATCGG
>NZ_JBEZJP010000581.1:0-3934 GCF_040653175.1 Actinomadura sp. NPDC048032 | reverse complement strand
GTGGCTGCTCTCGGCCACCGTGTACGGCTCGTCCAACTACCTGCTGCCGCGCCCGCTCGCGGTGTACACCGCGGCCGTCGAGAACGCCGGGACGCGGAGCGGGCAGGTCGTCGCCCAGGGAAGGCGGCCTGGTCGTTGGTGGACACCTCGCCGAGCTTCCCGGCGTACGGGCCGAAGGCGCCGCCGACGGCCAGCCAGACCAGGAGCAGCACGGCCGGGATCGCCCAGCGGACGGGGCGCGGCGGTGTAGGCATCGGTTCCTCCAGCGAGTTCGACCTGCGGCGGCCCTACCCACAAATAGCTCAATCATTAACTATCTCAATGATTGAGTTAATGTAATCTGTCCGCATGCCCGAGGGAGCGGAGGAGACGGAAGGTCCCGCCGGCCTCCGGACGTTCGCCGTCGAGCTGCGCCGGATGAACGCCGAGTTCAACCGGATCGCGCACGAGTTCGCCCACGCCAGCGGCCTGCACCCCACCGACGTCCAGGCCCTGGTCGCGATCATGGACGCGCCGCTGCGCTCCCCCGGCCGGCCGATGACGCCGGGGCGGCTGCGCGAGGAGCTGAACGTCACCTCCGGCGCGGTCACCGCCTGCCTCGACCGCCTCGAACGCCTCGGCCACATCACCCGGACGCGCGACCCGGCCGACCGGCGGGTCGTCCATCTGCGGTACGAGCCGTCGGCGATGGCCATGGGCCGCGAGTACTTCCGTCCCCTGGCGGAGAGCACCGACGCGGCGCGGAGCGGGTTCAGCGAGGAGGAACTGCGTCTCGTCCTGCGCTTCCTGCGCGCGATGAACGAGGAGCTGTCGGCCCTCCGCACCCGGGGTTCCGGCCGCTAGGAGCGCGGCGGGTCCTCGGCCGGACCGAGCAGGTCCCAGCGGTTGCCGGCGATATCGAGGAAGACGGCGACGCGTCCGTAGGGTTCGGACCGGGGCGGCGTGACGAACTCGACGCCCGCGGCCGTCATGCGCTCACGGGCGGCGTCGAAGTCCTCCACCCGCAGGAAGAACCCCACCCGCCCAGCGACCTGGTCGCCGACCACGGCGGCCTGCCGGGGGCCGTCCGCGCGGGCGAGCAGGATCCCGGTCTGGGCGCCCGGCGGCCGGACGACCACCCACCGCTTGGGACGCCCGTCGTTGGTGAGCGAAGGCGAGTCCTCGACCAGGTCGAACCCGAGGGCGCCGGTGAAGAATTCGACGGCTTCGTCGTAGTCGTCCACGACGATCGTGATGAGATCGAGCAGCACCGTCACGAGGGTACGGCGCGCCGCGGCCGTCCGGGCGACGAGGCGGCCGCCGAATGAAGGGACACCCGCCATGGACACGAGGGAAGGAAGCCGCACCGCCGTGCTCGTCTGCCAGGCCCGGGCCGTCGCGCACGGCCGCCTGGCCCCGGACCGGTTCGCGGATCCCACCGCGTCGGCGCTGCTGGATCCCGGCGAGCTGGCGGCGGTGGAGCAGGCCCGCTCGGACGTGCCTCCCGAGGGCTGGGGGCCCCGGATGGAGTACGAGTTCCTGCGGGCCACGGCGGAGGGGCTGGCGCCCCGCACGGTCGCCGTCGACGACGCCGTCAGGGAGCGCCCCCACCCGCAGGTCGTGATCCTCGGCGCCGGCCTGGACGGACGGGCCTGGCGCATGCCCGAGCTGGCCGGGACCGCCGTCTTCGAGGTCGACCACCCCCGCTCCCAGCAGGACAAGCGGCGGCGCGCCGCGGCTCTCTCCCCGCCCGCCGGGAAGATCGCCTTCGTGCCCGTCGACTTCACCGCCGACAGGCTCGACGACTCCCTGGACGCGGCGGGGCACCGGACCGACCGGCCCACGACCTGGATCTGGGAGGGCGTGGTCCCCTACCTGACCCGCGCCGAGGCGGCGGCCACGCTGCGAGCCCTCGCCAAGGCGTCCGCGCCGGGAAGCCGGCTCGTCGTCCACTACCAGGCGCCGTCGCTGGTCGCCTCGCTCGGCCGGCCGGTGGCCCGTGCGATGAGGCGGCTGTCCCGGCAGCCCGACCCGATGGCGCACGAACCGTGGCGGTCGGCATGGACGCCGGCCGCCATGCGGGAGCTGCTGACCGGGCAGGGTTACGCGGTGGCCCGCGACACCGACCTGCTCACCCTGGCCGGGGCGCTCGCCATGCCCGTCCGCAGCCGGCGGACTCTCGGTTCCGGCCGCGTGCTGGTCGCCGACCGCTAGCCCGGCAGGTGGTGGTTCGACCGTCCCCGGTCCTGCTTCCGGCACTGGCCCCCTCGCCTCCGGACGCGCATGAACCCCGCCGGGCGGGAACACCTCCGTTGCAGGAGGTGCATGTGAACGCAGGTCAACTGCTCGACCGGCTCCCCGGGTTGACGTACCGGCAGCTCGACAGATGGACCAACGCCGGCTACCTGCGCGCGACGCAGGCGGGCGAAGGCGCGGGCCACGCCCGCGACTACAGCGCCGAGGAGGTCCGCGTCGCCGCGCTGATGGTCCGCCTCCACGGCGCGGGGCTGAACGTGGCCTCCTCCCACCGCGCGGCCCGCGCCCTGGCCGCCGGGCGGTCGGCGGTCCTGGCCCCGGGGGTCGAGGTGGTCGTGCACGACGGGGCCCCGGCCTCCGAGCCGCCCGAGGGGTCGACCGGAGGGCCCCTCGCGGCCGCGTGAGGCGGCCGGGCGGCTCAGGCGTGCGACAGGGCGAACGCCGCCAGGAACCCCACGACCATGATCAGGCCGGTGAACAGGTGGGTGTCCTCGTAGGCCTCGGGGATCATCGTGTCGGCGATCATGGTGAGGATGGCGCCGCCGGCCAGGGCGGTGATGCCGGCCAGGACGTCGGCGGAGGCGCCGCCGAGCACCGTGTACCCCGAGACCGCCGCCAGGGCGCTGATCACCGCGATCCCGCTCCACAGCCCGAAGACGTACCCGCGGCCGCGTCCCGCGCGGCGCATCCCCGAGGCGCTGGACAGTCCCTCGGGCACGTTGCTGATGAACACCGCGACCACGGTGACCACGCTGACCGCGCCGCCGCCCAGGAGGCTCGTGCCGATCACGATGGACTCGGGCACGCCGTCCAGCAGCGCGCCCAGGGCTATCGCGCCGCCCGAGCCGGGCCGCTGCTCCTCCGACGGCTGCTGCCCGCCCGACCGCTTGCGGTGCCGCGCGCCCCTCCAGGCCAGGACGGCGTTGGCGCCCGCGTAGAGCACCGCGCCGATCACCGCGCCGATCGCCGTCGGGGTCAGCCCGCCCTTCTCATGCGCCTCGGCGATGAGGTCGAACGACACCGCCGACAGCAGCACGCCGCTGCCGAACGCCATCACACTCGCGACGACGCGGGCCGGGACCGGCACGAGGTAGCCGACCAGGGCCCCCATCACCAGCGCCGACCCGGCCAGCAGGCCCCACCCTCCGGCCTGCAACGCTCCCTGCACGGCTCTCCCTTCCGTCCACGACCGCCACGCGAACGCCGGTGCCGGCGCCCTGGCGCGGATCCAGACCCCGCCGACGCTCTGCTACCCGCAAATTTCCCGCAAAACGTTGACCGGCCCTGCTCGATGGTGCTGTGTACTGGGAGACCTGCACCCCGCGCAACCTGCGGGCGGCCGGCTAGTAAGGTCGGCCGCATGCCCGCTCGTACCCCCGCCTCGTCCCCGGTGAGAGAGCCCAGGCCACCGCGCATCCCCCGCAGCCTCACGCCCGCCGGGAAGGTCGAGCGGCACATCCGGCACGACGGGAAGTACCTGTCGCTGGAGTACGGCGCGGACGCCCTCTCCATGGACGACCCGGACGGTGTCGAAGACGTCGAGTTCGAACGCTGCCGGTTCACCCAGACCGGCTTCTCCGGGTTGGTCCTGCACAGGGCGGGGTTCGCCGACTGCGCGTTCAGCGACGCCAGGACGGCCTCCAGCACGCCGCAGTCGCGGCGGCCGTCGGCGGCGTGCGGCGTGCCCGGCGGGTGGGGC
>NZ_JBEZJP010000580.1:0-3938 GCF_040653175.1 Actinomadura sp. NPDC048032 | reverse complement strand
GACGCAGATCGGAAACTCCATGATCACCATTGTCTGGCGCGGGCCGGGACCGTGCGACAGGATGGAGCGTCCTTTTCGCCGAGGAGGGGTCATGGACTGGCGCGACGTGATCGACGAGCTGGACGCGGGCGTGGAGCGGATCGCCGCCACGCTGGAGGGGCTGTCCCCCGGCGACCTGCGGGGCGCGTCGGGGCTGCCGGGGTGGAGCCGCGGGCACGTGGCGACGCACATCGCACGCAACGCCGACTCCCTGTGGAACCTGCTCGAAGGGGCGCGCACGGGGACGGAGGTCCCGCAGTACCCGAGCCTGGAGCGGCGCGACGCCGACATCGCCGCGGGCGCCGGCCGCTCCCGCGACGAGCTGGTCGCCGACGTCCGGGCGACGCAGGCGCGGTTCTCCGAGCAGGCCCGGTCGCTGCCCGCGAGCGCGGCGGAGGCTCCGGTGCGGGCGATGGCGGGCTGGCCCCATCCCGCCTGGTACACGGTGTTCCGCCGCTGGAACGAGGTGGAGGCCCACCACGCCGACCTGGCCGCCGGGTACGGCCCGGCCGACTGGCCGGAGCCCTACGTCCGCTGGTCCGCGGCGGCCACGCTGGCGGACCTGGCGGCGCTGCCGGACCGGCTCCTCGGGGAGCCGGCCGGGCTGCGGATCACCGCGACCGACTCCGGTGAGACCGCCGACCTCGGCTGGACGCCCGGCGGCCCGGAGGCGTCCGGCTCCGGGCGGGCGCTGCTGGGCTGGCTGAGCGGACGGTCGGACGGCGCGGGCGTGCACCTCCGCCCGGACGGTCCGCTGCCCGTGCCGCCGCCCTGGCCGTACGAGCCCTCCCGGTTCCGCGAGGAAGCGGGCTTCTGAGCGGGCCGGGGGTCTAGGGGAGGTCGTCGCCCGCAAGCCGGTGCAGGGCGTCCGCGGAACGGACGGCGATCGCGCTCCGGGCGACGGTCACGCGGCCGCGCACGGGCTCGGCCGCGAGGATCTGCGCGACCTTGCGGCGGCCCATCCCGGCCCAGCGGCCGAGGTCCTGCTGGGTGACCGGGACCTGGACGACGACGCCCTCCTCGATCACGCCGTCCGGGCGCTCCCGCTTGACCGGGGAGCCGAACCGCGCCGCCAGGCGCAGGAGGCGGCCGGCGAGGCGGCGCTCGGGGTCGTCGGGGAAGTGCGCGACGCGCAGCTCGTTGGCGTCGCGGAGCCGTTCGGCGAGGACGGCGGCGACCGCCCACACCGAGCCGGGCTGGGCGTCCAGGACGCCGCGGAAGCGCGCGGCGGGCAGCACGATGGCCTCGACCCGCGTCAGCGCCTCGGCGTTGGCGTGCCGGACCCCGCCGTCCACCGCCTCCAGCTCCCCCACCAGGTCGCCGGGGCCGAGGACGTCGAGGATGGCGGTCTCGCCGTCCCGGTCGACCCAGACCTTCACCGCCCCGGACCGCAGGACGAAGACCTGGGCCGCGCGGGTGTGCTCGCGCGTCAGGAACGCGCCGGGCCTGATCACCACCGGCGCGCCCGCCCGCCGCAGGGCCTCCTGGGCGCGGGGGGTCAGCGCGTCCCAGAACCGGGGGGTCTGCATCTCGCCTCCTCACCGGACCCGGATCCGGCCGGGCCCCGGCTTCATGATCGCTTGCTCGCGGTCCAGTGAACGCGCCCCGGGGCCGGCCGACCAGGTCGCCGGTCACATCTCGGGCGGTCTTTCCGGGGCGAGCAGGCCGTCCAGGGCGCGGACGCGGCGGGCGCAGTCCGCGGCGGCCGCGTGGTCGCCGAGGGCCAGGCGGGAGTCGCGCAGCAGTTCCAGCGCCCGCCGCAGCCCCCGCTGGTCGTCGGTCTCGCGGCGGATGGCGATCTCGGCGGTGACGTGCTCCACCGCGCGGTCGTGTTCGCCGGTCAGCTGGGACGCGCGGGCCATGCTGTGCAGGGCGTGGGCCTGCTCGCGGGTGGCGCCGAGCTCGGCGGCGAGGTCGAGGGCGCGCCGCCCGGTGGCGAGGGCGTCGCCGGCGCGGCCGAGGTCGAGGTGGATGGCGGCGAGGTGGCCGAGGCCGACGGCCTCGCTGTGCCGGTCGCCGACCTCGCCGAGGATGCGCAGGGCCTCCAGCTCCCGCTCCAGGGCCTCCTCGGGGCGGCCGGCGCGGCGCAGCACGGCGGCGAGGGTGTCCATGCCGACGCCGAGGCCGTACCAGTCGCCGCCCGACTCGCGGATGCCGAGCGCCTGCCGGGCGGCGCGCTCGGCCTCCTCGGGCAGGCCGAGCCGCGCGTAGGTGCGGGCCAGGCTGCCGAGCGTCCCGGCCATGCCGCCCCGCGCGCCGAGCCGGTGCCACAGGTCCAGGGCCTCCAGGCCGAGGACGAACGCCTCCTGGTGGCGGCCGAGGCGCCGCATCACCACCGACAGGTGCTCCAGGTCGTTGGCCTCGCCGTGCTGGTCGCCGATCTCGCGGCGGATCTCCAGGGCGCGCAGGAGGTGCTCGCGCGCCTCGCGGTACCGTCCGAGGCGCCAGTGGACGATCCCGATCTGCGCGAGCGCCTCGGCCTCGCCGTGCCGGTCGCTGGTCTCGCGGTGCAGCCGCAGCGCCTGCCCGCAGTAGGTGAACGCCTCGGCGAACCGCGTCGCCTCGCACATGAGCATGCCGAGCGTGGCCAGCGCGCGCGCCTCCCCGTGGCGGGCGCCGAGGGCGCGGTAGGTGCGCAGCGCCTGCTCGGCGTCCTGCTGCGCCAGGTCGCGCAGGCCGAGCGCGGCGTTCATCCGCGCGAGCTCGGTCAGCGCCTGCGCGGCGCCGTGCATGTCGGCGAGTTCCTGGCGGATGGCGAGCGCTTCCAGAGCGTGCGAGACCGCGCCGTGGACGTTGCCTTGGCGGCGGTGGACCTGGGCCACGGTGAGCAGGGTCTCCGCCACGCCGGGTTGGTCGTGGGTCCGGCGGCGGACGTCGAGCGCCCTGGCGGCGTGGTCCAGTGCCGTCTCGTAGTCGCCGAGGCCCAGGTGTGCCCGGGCCAGGATGTCGTGGCCCTTGGCCGTTCCAGCGTCGTCTCGCAGTTCCCCGTGGACGGCGAGGGAGCGCCGGGCGTGGTCGATCGCCGTCAGGTAGCGGCCCAGCGCCACGTGGACGTCGGCCAGGGTGGCCAGGGTGGCGGCCTGCCCGTAGCGGTCGGGCGGGTCGGCGGCCCGGAACCCGCGCCGCGCGTCCTCGCCGTAGCCGATGGCCTGGACGGAGTCGCCCAGCTCGAAGTGCGCCATCGCCAGGTTGTGGAGCATGACGGCGGCGGCCGCCCAGTCCTCCTCGGTGCGGGCGGCGTGCAGGCCCACCTGGTGGACGGCGATGCTGTCCTCGCTGTAGCGGCGGAACTCCTGGAAGTCGAACAGCGCGTCGGCGAGCTCCCAGCACGTGCGGTGCAGGCCGAGCCGGGCGGCCTGGTGCACCGCGGCGACCAGGTTGCGGCGCTCGGCCTCGAACCAGGCGAGTCCGGCCGCGCGCTCCGCGGCGGTGGACGGACGCCCGTGCGCCTCCCCCGGATGCGTCCGGGGACGGGACCGCGCCGCCATGGCGTGGCCCGCGCGGCGCGCCTCGGCGAGGTAGCCGGCCAGGAGCCGCCGCTGCGCCGCCTGGAGCTCGCCGTCGGAGTCCTCGCGCAGCCCCCGTTCGCGGGCGAAGTCGCGCAGCAGGTCGTGCATCCGGTAGCGGTCGGGCCCCACGTCGTGCACCAGGTAGGCCTGGCGCAGGCCCTCCAGGCATTCGCGCGCGTCGCCGACCGTGCCGTCCAGCAGGGCGGCGAGGGCGGTGGGCGTGAAGTCGGGGCCGGCGACCAGGCCGAGCCTGCGGAACGCCTCGCGCTGCCCGCGGCGCAGGCTCCGGTAGGCGACGTCGAACGTCGGGCTGAGGACGGCCAGCAGCGCCGTCCCGGACGTTCCGGGCGCCGCGCCGTCGCCCAGGCCCGCCCCCGCGAGGCCCGGCCC
>NZ_JBEZJP010000579.1:0-3939 GCF_040653175.1 Actinomadura sp. NPDC048032 | reverse complement strand
GTAAGCGCGTTCACCACCGTGTCATTGGCCTTCGTCCGCGGCTTGGACACACTCCCGGGCCGCAACGCCGCCGGATCGGGCAGCACGTAGATCTCGCCGGACGACGACAGCGGCAGCTGCTCGGTGCGGCGCGGGGCCGGCGTCGGGTCGCGCACCTCGTGGTGCTCGGCCTCGCGCTCCTCCCCGGCCAGGGGGTCGGCCGCCGGATCGGGGGCCATGGACTCGCCGGCGACGTGCTCGTCCATCGGATCGTCGGCGGGCGGGGCCGGGGGCGGGACGTGCGCGCCGAACGGGTCGGGCTCGAACAGTTCGTCGGCGAGGTCGCGGCGGGGCCGGTCGGCCTTCTTCGGCTGGTCCTCCAGCAGCGGAGTGTCGTACGGCTTGGAATGCTCGCCGACCTCCAGCTCGTCGCCGTCCTCGCCCTTGCTCTTGCGGCGCCGCTTCTTCGGCGCGCCCTCCTCCCCGGCCTCGCCCGCGGACGGGCGTTCGGGGCGGCTCTGCAGCGTGGCCATCGCCCACAGGTCGGCGACCCGCTCGGGGACCTTCGCGATCGGCGTCGCGGTGACGACCAGCAGCCCGAACCCGGACAGGAGCAGCAGCAGCGGGACGGCCACCCACCCGCTCAGCGCCGCGTCCAGCGGGGCCGACACGAGCCAGCCGACCACGCCGCCGGCCTCGCGGACGCCCTCCATGTCCTTGGCCGGGGAGGGGACGCCGGCGGCGATGTGCAGGATGCCGAGGACGCCCGCGGCGAGCGCGGTGATGCCGATGACGATGCGGCCGGTGTCCTCGTGGTGCTCGGGGTGGCGAAGCGTCCGCCACGCCAGCAGCGCCAGCAGCACGGGCAGGACCATCGCCATGATGCCGAGACCGCCGCGCACGACCTTCTCCAGCGCGATGGTGACGACGCCGTCGGGCCGGAACCAGGTGACGGAGGCCAGCACGATGGACGAGCCGAGCAGCGCCAGCCCCAGCCCGTCGCGGCGGTGCTCGGGGTCGAGGCCGCGGGCCCCGTTCCCGTAGGCGCGGAACACCGACCCGACCGCGACCGCCGCCAGCAGGTACAGCTTGAACAGGAGCTTGAAGAACCCGAGGACCGCCTGGGGGATCGGGTCGGGCTTCTGCGGGGGGCGCCCACGGCCCGAGCCGCGGCCCCCCTTGGAGTTGCCGCTCGGTCGCTTCCGGGGGGCCGTACCTGCGGGCTTGCGAGCCGCCGTGCCCCCCGCACGCGAGGAGGCTTTCGCGCCTCCAGACGCACGTGTGGCCATGGTTATGAGAGTAACCAAGGACCCTCGCGGTTCCGGGGATGGCGGGCGGGCGTGTCGGACGGACGGAGGGCCGCCGGCCCCCCGTCCGTCCGAGCCGCCGCTAGACCTCCACGACCACCGGAATGATCATCGGGCGGCGGCGGTAGTTCTCGCTGACCCATTTGCCGACGGTGCGCCGGATCAGCTGGCTGATCTGGTGCACGTCGTTCACGCCGTCGCCGGCGGCGTTCCGCAGCACGTCCTCGATCCGCGCGATGACCTCGTTGAAGTCCTCGTTGACGATGCCGGCGCCGCGGGCGTGCACCTCGGGACCGGCGACGAGCTTGCCGGAGGTGGAGTCGAGGCCGATGACGATGGAGACGAACCCCTCCTCGCCGAGGATGCGCCGGTCCTTCAGGGAGGTCTCGGTGACCTCGCCGACCGACAGGCCGTCCACGTACACGTACCCGGCGGGCACCGCGCCGACGATCTTGGCCTGGCCGTCCACGAGGTCGACGACGACGCCGTCCTCGGCGATGACGATGCCGTCCTCCGGCACGCCGGTGAGCGCGGCGAGCTTGGCGTGCGCCCGCAGGTGCCGCCACTCGCCGTGGACGGGCATGAAGTTCGCCGGCTTGGTCACGTTGAGCACGTACAGCAGCTCGCCGGCCGAGGCGTGCCCGGACACGTGCACGAGCGCGTTGCCCTTGTGGACGATGCGGGCGCCCCACCGGGTGAGGCCGTTGATGACGCGGTTGACCGCGTTCTCGTTGCCCGGGATCAGCGACGACGCGAGCATCACGGTGTCGCGCTCGGTGATGCGGATCGAGTGGTCGCGGTTGGCCATCCGCGACAGCGCCGACATCGGCTCGCCCTGCGACCCGGTGCACACCAGCACGAGCCGGTCGCCGGGGATGTCGTCGATCACCTTCTGCTCGACCATGATGTCGTCGGGGACGTTCAGGTACCCGAGTTCGCGCGCGACGCCCATGTTGCGGACCATGGACCGCCCGACGAAGCAGACCTTGCGGCCGTTGGCGACGGCGGCGTCCAGGACCTGCTGGACGCGGTGGATGTGCGAGGCGAAGCAGGCGACGATGAGCCGCCCCTGCGCGGTGCGGAACACCTCGTCGACGACCGGCCCGATGTTGCGCTCGCTGGTGACGAAGCCTGGCACCTCGGCGTTCGTCGAGTCCGACATCAGCAGGTCGATGCCCTCGGCGCCGAGCCGGGCGAACCCGGGCAGGTCGGTGAGCCGGCCGTCCAGCGGGAGCTGGTCCATCTTGAAGTCGCCGGTGTGCAGGACGAGCCCGGCGGCCGTGCGGACGGCGACGGCGAGCGCGTCCGGGATGGAGTGGTTGACGGCGAGGAACTCGCAGTCGAACGGCCCGAACGAGCGGCGCTCGCCCTCCGCGACCACGTGGGTCACCGGTTTGATGCGGTGCTCGGTGAGCTTGGCCTCGAGCAGCGCCAGCGACAGCCGCGAGCCGACCAGCGGGATGTCGCGGCGCTCGCGCAGCAGGTACGGGACGGCGCCGATGTGGTCCTCGTGGCCGTGCGTGACGATGACGGCCTCGATGTCGTCCAGCCGGTCCCTGATGTACTCGAAGTCGGGCAGTATCAGGTCGACGCCGGGCTGCTCGGTCTCGGGGAAGAGCACGCCGCAGTCGACGATGAGCAGGCGTCCGCCGTACTCGAACACCGTCATGTTGCGGCCGATCTCCCCCAGCCCGCCGAGCGCGACGATCCGCAGACCGTCCTTGGGCGGGGCGGGCGGTTCCGAGAGCTCCGGGTGAGGATGGCTCACCGGGCGACCTCCGGGATGACGACCTCAGGCACTTTGACTCCCCCTATCGTGAGGTCTTCGCGCAGGCGCGCCGCGAACTCCGGCGGGGCCTCCACCAGCGGCGCGCGGAGCGGGCCGCCTCCGGGGAGGCCGAGCAGGTTCAGCGCTGCCTTGACGGCGATGGCGCCCTGCGTACGGGTCATGATGGCGGCGACCACGGGCAGCAGGCGCCGGTGGATCTCCAGCGCCCGCCCGTGCTCGCCGGCGCGGTATGCGTCGATCATCTCATGGAGCTCGGTGCCCACGACATGGCCGATCACGCTGACGAACCCCGCCGCCCCCACCGACAGCCACGGCAGGTTGAGGTTGTCGTCACCGGAGTACCAGACGAGGTCGGTCTCGGCCATCACCCTGGACGCGCCGAACAGGTCGCCCTTGGCGTCCTTGACGGCGACGATCCGCGGGTGCTCGGCGAGCTGCACGAGCGTGTCGTTCTGGATCGGCACCCCGGCGCGCCCCGGGATGTCGTACAGCATGGTGGGCAGCGCCGTCGCGTCGGCCACCGCGGTGAAGTGGCGGACGAGGCCCTCCTGCGGGGGCTTGTTGTAGTACGGCGTGACCACGAGCAGGCCGTGCGCGCCCGCGGCCTCGGCCTGCCGGGCGAGTTTCAGGCTGTGCTCGGTGTGGTTGGTCCCGGCACCGGCGACGATCACGGCGCGGTCGCCGACCGCCTCGATGACCGCGCGCAGAAGCGTGCTCTTCTCTTCGTCGCTCGTCGTGGGCGACTCGCCTGTCGTCCCGTTGACGACGAGACCGTCATGGCGCCGCTCGTCGACCAGGTGGGTGCCGTCCACAGCCGCCGCCCGGACGCGGCGTCCACCCCGTATGCCGCGTCTTCGCCGCCCC
>NZ_JBEZJP010000578.1:0-3957 GCF_040653175.1 Actinomadura sp. NPDC048032 | reverse complement strand
GGACGATCTGGCAGACGTCCTGGACGGTGCCGAGGTCGACCTGGATCCATTGCGGATCGCCGAAGGCGCTCGACCAGCGGGTCGCGGGATCGCCGTCGACGGCGGCGGAGGCGGGGAAGGACGCGTTCTCGGTGGAAGAGGCGGTCGCGGGCCGGTTCAGTGCCGCGTCCGACGAGCCGCAGGCCGCCGCTGCGGCACGTCCGGCCGGTGCGGGAACGGCGAGCGCGACGGCGAGCAGCAGGGTGAAGACGGCGGCCGGCCAGGCTCTTCTGGACGGTTCTCGGGGTGGGACGGGATGCATGCGCATCTCCTTCGCGTGGGGGGTGAGCGGGGGCCCTCAGAGCACGCGCGTTATTTCACATCATGATTTAAGGTCGAAATTATGCACGGGTCAAGAGCCCTTTTTGTCTCGATTTGACCCTTCGTCCTGACAACCGGTGCGCCGCCCCGGACGCTCCGGCCCCGGTGCCTGTGGAACGTTCCGGGCCCTCGACAGCGACCGCTGACTTCACTGGGCCCCTGACCGGATCCGCGCACGTCAGAGAAGTGAATGACGGACTTCGCGCAGGTTTCCGCCGGGGTGATGACGGATGTCGAGCAGCGGTGTTACGTTCCACCGCGTGACATCGAGCATCCGACGGGCGCAGATCGTGTCGTCCCTGCGTGCCAAGGGCGCCGCCTCCGTGCGGGAGCTGGCCGAGACCCTCCAGGTCAGCGAGTCCACGATCCGCCGCGACCTCGACGTGCTCGACCGCAACGGCGAGCTACTGCGCACCTACGGGGGAGCGGCGCTCTCCCCGCGCCCGGCGGCGCCGGAGATCTCGTTCGCGGCGTCGGCCGAGCACGACAGCGCCGAGAAGGCGGCGGTCGCGGAACGGGCGGCGGAGCTGGTGGAGGACGACATGGTCGTGGTCCTCGACATCGGCACCAGCACCCGGCTCCTCGCCCGGCACCTGCGCGGGCGTCCCGTCACCGTCATCACCGCCAACCTGGCCGTGCTGGACGAACTGCGCGACGACGACGCCGTCCGGCTGTGCCTGCTCGGCGGCGTCGTGCGGCGCAACTACCTCTCGCTCGTCGGCTCGCTCACCGAGACCGCGCTCCGCCAGGTCCGTGCCGACCTGGTGTTCCTGAGCTGCACCGGGGTGCGGCCCGACGGCCACGTCATGGACGACATGGAGGTCGAGACGCCGATCAAGCAGGCGATGCTGGAGTCGGCGGACCGGGTGGTGCTGGTCGCCTCCGAGGCGAAGTTCCCCGGCACCGGCTCGCTGCGGGTGTGCTCGCTCGACCGCGTCGACGCACTGGTCACGACGGCCGGGGCCGACCCCCGGACTCTGGAGGTCTGCCGGGAGGCGGGCGGAAAGGTGTACATCGCATGAAGCTGGCCATTCTCGGCGGTGGCGGGTTCCGGGTGCCCTACGTGTACCAGGCCCTGCTGCGCGACCCAGGCTCCCCGCGCATCGAGGAGGTCTGGCTGCAGGACTCCGACGCCGGCCGGCTGGCGGGGATGGCGGAGGTCCTCGCGGCCCTCGCCGGCGGTGCCGAGGACGCGCCGCGCGTGTTCACCAGCACCGGGCTCGACGAGGCGCTGGAAGGCGCCGACTTCGTCTTCGCCGCCGTCCGGGTGGGCGGCCTGCGGGGGCGGGTGTGCGACGAGCGCGTGGCGCTGGACCTGAACGTGCTCGGCCAGGAGACCACCGGCCCCGGCGGCATCGCCTACGGGCTGCGCACCATCCCCGTGATGCTCGACATCGCGCATCGCGTGAAGGCGCTCGCGCCGGACGCCTACGTCATCAACTTCACCAACCCCGCCGGGATGATCACCGAGGCGATGCAGGGCGTCCTCGGCGACCGGGTGCTCGGGATCTGCGACACCCCGTCCGGCCTCGGCATGCGGGTGGCCGCCGCGCTCGGCCTGGACCCGGACCGGATCCGGCTCGACTACGTCGGCCTGAACCACCTCGGCTGGATGCGCCGCGTCCTGCACGACGGCGAGGACGTCCTGCCCCGCCTGCTGGCCGACGACGACCTGCTCGGCAACCTGGAGGAGGGCGTCGTCTTCGGCCGCGAGTGGCTGCGCGACCTCGGCCTCATCCCCAACGAGTACCTGTACTACTACTACTTCAATCGGGAGGCGGTCCGCGCCACCCTGGACGCGCCGCAGACGCGCGGCGAGTTCCTGCTCAAGCAGCAGGAGGCGTTCTACGAGCGGATCGCGGCGGCGTCCGGCGGCGCGGCCATGGAGCTGTGGCGCGAGACGGTCGCCTCCCGCAGCGCGAGCTACATGGCCGAGATGAAGGGCGCCCGGACCGGCGAGGCGCTCGACGACCACTCCGGCATCGACCCCGCCGAGGAGGGCTACGCCAGGGTCGCGCTGAACGTGATGGCCGCGATCAGCCGCGACGAGCCCGCCAGCATGATCCTCAACGTGCGGAACGGTGAGACCGTCACCGCGCTGCCCCCGGACGCGGTCGTCGAGGTGCCCGTCACCGTCGACGCCCGCGGCGTGCACCCGCTTCCCCTCGACCAGCCCGACCTGCACCAGGCCGGGCTCATGCAGCAGGTCAAGGCCGTCGAGCGGCTGACCGTCGGCGCGGCCGTGACCGGTTCGCGGACCGAGGCCGCCAAGGCCTTCGCCCTGCACCCCCTGGTCGACTCGGCGCGGATCGGCCGGCAGCTGCTCGACGGCTACATCGACCGGATCCCCGAGGTCGCCGCCGTCTTCTCCCGTGAGGAGTCGTCATGACAGTGGAAATCCTGGACGGGAGCCCGCCCGTGGACCGTCCCGCGACCGGCGAGGCCGCGGCCCCCGGGCAGCCGCCCGAGCCCTCCCTGGCCGACCCGTGCACCGAGCGCGTCCCGGCGGGCGAGCTGCTGCGCGGCGGGGACGACCCCGGCCCGGCGCCCGGGCTGGACGTCTTCCTGAGCGGCCAGGTCTTCATGGACATGATCTTCACCGGGCTGCCGGGGCTGCCGCCGCCCGGGACCGAGATGTTCACCGAGGGGCTCGGCTCGGCGCCCGGCGGCGCCGCCAACATCGCGGTGGCGATGAGCCGGCTCGGCCTGCGGGTCGGGCTCGCGGCCCCGTTCGGCGACGACATGTTCGGCTCCTACCTGTGGCGGACGCTCGCCGAGCAGGAGGGCATCGACCTCGGGCACTCCCGCCGCATCAAGGGCTGGCCCACCCCGGTCACGGTGTCGCTCGCCTACGACTCCGACCGCAGCATGGTCACCTACGCCAGGCCCCTGCCGGACCTCGATCCCGGCGAGACGGGCGACGCGGAGGCGGTGCTCGGCTCCCCGCCGCCGGCCGCGCGCGCCTGCTTCGTCGACATCGAGCATCCGGTGCCGGGCTGGGCGAAGGAGATGCGCCGGGCGGGCGCCGCGGTGTTCGCCGACATCGGCTGGGACGCCACCGAGACGTGGTCCAGCGAGGTCCTCGACCGGCTGGAGCACGTGGACGTGTTCCTGCCCAACGCCGTCGAGGCCATGGCCTACACCCGCACGACCACCCCGGAGGACGCGGCCCGCGCCCTTTCCGGGCGGGTCCCGGTCGTCGTCGTCAAGCGCGGCGGCGCGGGCGCCATCGCGATCGACTCGGCGACCGGCGAGGTCGCCGAGACCGACGCCCTGCCGGTGCGGCCGCTCGACGCGACCGGAGCGGGCGACGTGTTCGGCGCCGGGTTCCTGTTCGGGACGCTCGCCGGCCTCCCGCTCGCGGAGCGGCTGCGGTTCGCCAACCTGTGCGCGGGCCTGTCGGTCCGGCACCGCAGCGGCTCGCTCGGCGCACCGTGCTGGGGGGAGATCGCCGCGTTCGGCGAGTCCGGCGAGGTGCCCGAGTCCGCCCTCGAACCGTACGCCTTCGTCGTCGACTTCATCCCCGACTCGGCGACCGACACGGTCGTCCGGGCCGAACCCACCCTCCGGGCCGACCACTAGCGCGCCGTCCCCGAC
>NZ_JBEZJP010000577.1:0-3962 GCF_040653175.1 Actinomadura sp. NPDC048032 | reverse complement strand
GTGAGCGAGCTCTCGGCCTCCGACCAGCCGTTCCACTTCGTCTACAGCGCCGGCGACCTCATCACCGGCGTCCTGTCGATCCTGGTGGCGGCCGGGACGCTCCGCAAGCTCACCCGCGCGCCCCTCGCCACCGCGGGGTGGGTGTTCCTCGGCCTGTTCGGCGTGTGCGCCATCGGCGACGCGTCCTTCCCCCTGGACTGCGCGCCGAGCCTGGAGACCTGGTGCGCCCTCCGGGAGCGCTCCGAGAACGTGTCGTTCTCCCACGAGTTCCACTCGGTGACCAGCAGCGCCGTGATCGTCTGCGGGGTGGCGGCGCTGCTGCTGCTGTCCCTGGCCGCCCGCCGGTACGGCTGGTGGCCCGCCCTGGCCCGGTGGGGCTGGCTGCTGGCGCTCGCCGAGTCGGTGGCCGCGCTCGGGACGCTGGTGGCGATGTACGCGGGGCAGTGGCTCGGGATCGTCCAGCGCGTCCAGATCGGCATCCTGTGCCTGGGCCTGCTGACCATCGCGTGGGCGCTGTACTCCGACCGGAGGGACGCGGCGCGCGCGGCACGGGGCGCGCTGGACGAGCGGGCGGAGGCCCTTCTGTGAGCGGCACGGACGGCAGGGCGGACGGCGGCGCGGACCTCGGCCCCGGCGAGATCGTGAACGTGGGCCGCGAGCAGGTGCACGTCGTCGAGTCGGGCCCGGCGGACGGGCCGCCGCTGCTGCTCAGCTCCGGGCTGGGCGGCGCCTGGTTCGACTGGGAGCCCTCCGTCGCGCTGCTCCGGGAGGACCACCGGGTGATCGTCTACGACCGTCCGGGCCTCGGGCTCAGCCCCGCGGCCGCCGCGCCGCCCTCGCTGCGCCGCGACACCGCCGTCATGGGGGCCCTGGCGGAGCGGGCCGGCCGGCCGGTGACCGTCCTCGCGCACTCGATGGCCGCGTTCGCCGCCGAGGCGCTGGCCAGGACGCGCCACCGGCTCGTGCGGGGCATGGTGCTGCTCGATCCGAGCTACGAGGGCGACGCGTGGGTGCCCGTGCGGCTGGCCGCCGCGCTGGCCCCGCTCGCCGCGGCGGCGGGCGCGGTGCTCGGCGCGACCCGGCTGGCGCGGGTCGCCGGGCCGTTCGGCCGCCGCATGGTCCTCAAGCGCACCAGCCTCCGGGACGACACCGTCCCGGAGGAGGTCGTCCTGTCGGTGTACGGGCGCGGGACGGTCCTCGGCACGGTTCTCGCCGAGGACATGGCCTACCGGGAGATGGCCGCCGACCTGGCGGGTCTCCGCGAGCGGCGCCCCTTCCCGCCCGTCCCGCTGGCCGTGGTGACCGCGCTGGGCGACGTGGACGGCGACGACCGCAAGCGCGCCTGGGCCGAGGCGCACGAGCGGCTCGCCGGGATGACCCCGCACGGCACGCGGATCGAGCTGCCCGACGCCCTGCACATGGTCCCGCTCGACCGTCCCGACGCGGTGGCCGACGCGGTCGCCGGCCTCCGCCGGATGGAGGGGGCGGCATGAGGCGCCTCCCCGCCGCCGTGCTCGCCGTCCTGCTCGCCGTGACGATGTCCGGCTGCAAGGTCATGCAGAGGATCTCCGACGGGGCGTACCGCAACGCCGTCACCGACGGGGTCGTGGACGAACTGGGCGAGCAGGGCATCGAGCTGCGGGAACGCCCGGACTGCAGGTCGCCGGGCCGGGAGACCGACGCGGAGGTGCGCGTCGACTGCACGGCCCTGACCACGACCGGGGAGCCGGTCACCGTGGAGGGCGTGGTCCACGACGCCGACACCGAGCGTCCGCGCGAGTCCTACGTGGTGAGCGTCGGCGGGCGCGAGGTGCTCCGCAAGAGCTGCCTCGGCCTCGGCTGCGAGCACCCGAACGGCTGACCGGGCAACGAATCCGCATACGGAACGGAAAATCCGAACACGCAGTGCATACGGGGCCGTACCGTCGGTGACGTAGCGAGTGTGAAGATTCCCAGCGTGAAGATGCCGCGCCTCCGGATCGGCCGCAAGCCGGCCCTGATCCTGGGGTCCGTAGCGCTCCTCGTGATCGCCGCCGTGGGCGGCGGCGCGTTCCTGCTGCTGTCGGGGGGCGAGGAGCTGCAGTACAAGACGCAGGCCGCACTGCGCAGGGCGCTTCCCGTGACGGCCACCGCCGAGCTGCAGAAGCGCGGCGTGCGGCTCGGGGCGCCGCTGCGGTGCGCGGACCTGCCCGGCTGGACGCGGACGAAGATGCGCGTGTCCTGCACCGGCATGACCTCCGACGAGAAGCCGGTCGAGGTCATCGGCAGCGGTGAGCAGGAGTCGCGCCGCAACTACTACACGATCCTCGTGGACGGCCGGCCGGTCGTGGAGAACGCGTCGTGCCTGGGCGCCGACTGCCGCAAGGACGAGGGCTAGGGCCAAGTCCCGGCGGCGTGAGGATCGCCACTCCGGGCGTGGGGCGCCGAGGCAGGCGAAAGGACGCCATACGATGCGATGAGCTGCGTTCTTGCGGCCCACCGTGTTTCCTTCCGTCCTCCTGGAGCGGCCATGACCGGCACCGGCGAGCCGTCGCGGCCCGTGACGCCTCGCCCGGCGGAGCCCGGCCCGCCCGAGCGGGCCCCCGCGGCGCCCCGCACCGCACCGTCCGGCACCGGGCCGTCGGGCGGCGCTCCGCCTCGCACGAACCCGGCGCCGCCGCGACCCGCCCCGCCGCCCGGAGGCACCGCGCCGCGCCCGGCGCCGCGCCGTCCCGCGACGGTGCGCCCGCTGCCGATCGCGGTCGACACGATGGGCGGCGACCACGCCCCCGAAGAGATCATCGCGGGGGCGGTGGCCGCCGTCCGCGAGCACGGCGTCCGGCTGGTGCTGGTCGGGCGGGCGGCGCGGATCCGGCGGGAGCTGGACCTGCACGGCGTCCTCGGCACGATCCCCATCGTGAACGCCGACGAGGCCCTGGACATGGGCGAGGGCGCGCTCGCGAGCTGGCGCAAGCCCCGCTCGTCCATCGCGATCGCCTGCCACCTGATCAAGCAGGGCCGGGCGTCGGCGCTGGTCTCGGCGGGCAGCACCGCCGGGGTGGTGGCGACGTCGCGGCTGCGGCTCAAGGGCCAGCAGGGCGTGATGCGCCCGGCGATCGCGGTGGCCCTGCCGACGCGGCCGCGCCCCACGATCCTGCTGGACGCGGGCGCCACCGCGGACGTCAAGCCGGAGGGCCTCGTCCAGTTCGCCGCGCTCGGCACCGCGTACGCGCAGATCCTGCTCGGGGTGGACCGGCCGTCGGTGGGCCTGCTCAACATCGGCGCCGAGGCGGGCAAGGGCAACAAGCTCACCAAGCGGGCGCACGAGCTGCTCGCGACGGGCAGCCACGGCATCGAGTTCGCCGGGAACGTGGAGGGCCACGACCTGCTGAGCGGTCGCATCGACGTCGTCGTCGCCGACGGCTTCACCGGCAACGTCGCGCTCAAGGCCGTGGAGGGCACCGTCGCCACCGCGTTCGCGGAGATCCGCGACGCGATGACCTCCACCCCCGCCGCGCGGATGGGCGCGCTGCTGCAGCGGCGCCGCCTCCAGGACCTGCGCGACCGCCTCGACCCCGACACCTACGGCGGCGGCGTCCTGCTCGGCCTGAACGGGACGGTCGTGATCGCGCACGGCGCCTCCCGGGCCCGCGCCATCACCTCGGCCTGCGACCTGGCGCACCGGCTGGCCGCCGGACGGATAGTCGAGCGGATCCGCGAGCAGGTCGCCGCGACCCGCACGTCCCGCTTCGGGCGCTGGACGCACGGCGAGCGCGACGGCGACAGGCCCGCCGACAAGCCGGCGGACCGGCCCGGCGAGAAGGTCCCGGAGGTCCCCTCCCCCGCCGCCGACACCGTCCCCGACCGCACGGAGCCGCCCGCCGGGCACTAGGGCCTGTTTCTTGGATCAGGTGCGTAGCCAGATGAGCAGGACAGCGACGGTGATGGTGCCGGTGAACAGGTAGCCGCGTTTGTCGAAGCGG
>NZ_JBEZJP010000576.1:0-3971 GCF_040653175.1 Actinomadura sp. NPDC048032 | reverse complement strand
GCGCTGTCGTCGTACGCGCCGATCGACGAGGCGGAGAAGTTCCGCATCGAGTACTCGGAGCCGGGAGAGGAGGTCGCGCGCCTCGTCGTTGATCGAGAAGGGCGTGCCGGCCGGGTCGAACAGGATGAGCCCCGGGTCCTGCCCGGCGGCCCCGGCCGGCGGCCGGACGGGCCGGGCCAGCTCGCGAAGGCGGTCGGCGAGCGGCGCGGAGAGGCCCGCGACGAGGGAGACCTCCGCGGGGCCGAACGGCTCCCGGCCCTTCTCGCGGAACAGGCTGACGACGCCCCAGGGCCGGCCGCCGGTCCGCAGGACGGCGCGCAGCTCGTCCCCGATCCCCTGGCGGCCGAGCAGCCTGCGGTACTGCGCGCTGCGGGCGGGCAGCCCGCCGGTGCTCGCCACGAGCCCGGCGGCCGGGACGGGGGCGCGGGCCAGGTCGCGGTAGGGCAGCACGGTCTCCTCCAGGAGCGCGCACTCCCAGTAGGCGAAGCACTGCTCGCCCCGTCCGAGGTTCTCGACCAGCATCGGCGCGGTGATCAGCCCGGTCTCCGGGTCGGTGGCCGACCACGCGGCGGCCTGGAAGCCCAGCAGCCGTCCGAGCCGCGACGAGGCGCCCGCGAACAGGCCGCCCGCGTCCCGGGCGCGTGCGGCCCGGTCGAGGAGGGCCCGCCGTTCCCGCTGGTCGATCATCGCTCCAGTCTGCCCGCCGTGCGCGGCGGGCGGACCCCCTCAGATGGGGGATCGCGGTCCGGAGCGATCCCCTGCCCTCGGGGGATGGGGCGGGCTCGGCCGGGCGGCGAGGCTCGGCGGCATGGACATCGCGATCATCGGGGCGGGTGCGGCGGCCGTCGCGCTGCTGGACGCCCTCGACCCCTCGGACATCCGTTCCGCCACCGTGTTCGACCCCTCGCCGTCGCCCTGGCGCGGCCGTCCCTACCAGCCGGACCTGGACTCCGTGCTCGTCAACGCCCCGCCGGAGATCATGTCGATCCGGCACGGGGACCGGGAGCACTACGCGCGCTGGCTGGACGGGGACGCGCACGCCGGAGCCCACACCGACGAGCGGCTCGGCCGCCCGATCCCGCCGCGCGCCGTGTACGGGCGGTACCTGGTGGACACGGCGGAGGCCGCGCTCGCCCGGTTCGCCCGGACGGAGCTCGTCGGCGCGGCGGTGACCGGGGTGTCCCTCGCGGGCCGCCCGGTCGTGCGAACGGCGGACGGACGCAGCCACCCCGCCGACCAGGTCGTCCTGTGCGTCGGCGGGGGCGTCCCTCGGGACGGCTACGGGCTGGCGGGCGCGCCCGGCTTCGTCGCCGATCCGTATCCCCTGCGGCGGACCCTCGCCGGCGTCCCGCCCCGAAAGAACGTGGCGGTCATCGGGACCGGCCTGACCGCGGTCGACATCGTGGCGTCACTGGCCGCGCGCGGGCACACCGGGAGGATCAGCATGGTCTCGCGGAGCGGGACCCTCCCGTTCGTCTGGCAGCGTCCCCTTCCGACCGACCTCCGGTACCTGGCGCCCGACCGCCTGCGGTCCCTGGAGGGGCCGGTCCGGCTGGCGGAGTTCACCGAGCTGATCCGCATGGAACTGGCGGCTCACGGCGAGAGCTGGGACGCCCTCGCGGCCTGGATCGCCGCGGCGCCGGGACGGGACCCGGCGGCGAGCCTGCGCGAGCAGCTCGCCATGGTGGACGCGCCGCGGCTCGGCCGGCGGATCGTGCAGGAGGCCGCGCACACCGCCGGTCCGGTCGCGTGGCGGCTGCTCCCGGCGAGTGACCGGGAGCGGCTCCGCGGCCGCCACTTCCGGACGATCACGAGCGCGGCCTCGCCGATGGTGCCCCGCAATGCCGCACTGCTGCTGGAGCTGTTCGAGGCGGGGACGCTGGAGGCGCTGTCCGGGGTCGAGAAGATCGAGGCGGGGTCCGCGTTCGAGATCACGCATGCGGCGGGCGTCCGCACCGCCGACATCGTGATCAACGCGGTCAACCCGCCGCCGCACGCGATCCCCCGGGCGGCCGAGCCGCTCGTCTCGTCGCTCCTGGCCCAGGGCGCGGTGCTGGACCCGGACGGCGGCCTCGCCGTCGACCCCGGTACGGGACGGGTCCTCGTCGGCGGACGGCCCGATCGCCGCCTGCACGTGGCCGGCGACCTCGCCGGCGGCGGACCCTTCCTGGTGTCGGGCATCCCCGGCGTCGCCGCCCAGGCGTCCCGGGCGGCGCGCTCGATCGGTGGGGTCAGGAGCCGTTGAGGGCGTCGGCGGCCTCGGCGCTGCTGTCGCGGAGGAACGTCCTGCAGCGCTCGGCCTCGGAGTCTTCCCCGATGGCGGCGGCGGCCCGGGCGAGGGCGTGCAGGGCGCGCAGGAAGCCGCGGTTCGGCTCGTGCTCCCACGGGATGGGGCCGTGGCCCTTCCAGCCCGCCCGGCGCAGCTGGTCCAGCCCGCGGTGGTAGCCGGTGCGGGCGAACGCGTAGGAGTCGATGACGCTGCCCTTGGCGAAGGAGCGGTCGGCCAGCTCGGCCCACGCGCCCGGGTGGTCCGGGTGGCGCGCGGCGACCTCGAACGGGTCGACGCCCTCCTCCAGGGCCGTCCGGGCTTCGGGGTTGTCCGGAAGTTCGGTCGGAGCGGGGCCGCCGAGCAGGTTCTGGGTCATGCCGGTCA
This sequence comes from Actinomadura sp. NPDC048032, assembly GCF_040653175.1. Lineage (NCBI taxonomy): Bacteria > Bacillati > Actinomycetota > Actinomycetes > Streptosporangiales > Thermomonosporaceae > Actinomadura > Actinomadura sp. NPDC048032. The sequence goes on along the minus strand of NZ_JBEZJP010000576.1, from coordinate 1,318 downwards.
TGGTAAGCGGGCGCCCCCCACCGGATTCAACCGGCCGGGGTCAGGCGGGCACGGAAAGCGGCAGGCGGAAGCGGGCGGAGCCGCCGTCCCTGGAGGAGCGGGCCGCCGGCCAGCCGCTCCGGACGAACATGAGCGCCTGCCGGTTGGTGAGGATGACGTCCGCGCCGAACTCGGTGACGCCGCGCCGTCCGGCGAGCTCGGACAGGCAGCCGACGAGGGCGCGGCCGAGGCCCCGGCGCTGCCAGGGGTCGGCGACCAGGACGGCGAGGTCGGCGCGCCAGGCCCGCGTCGCGTCGCGGACGTATTCGGCGATGCCGAGGATCTCGTCCCCGTCCAGCGCGACGAGAGCCTCGCGGTCCCAGTGGTCGAGGCCCTCCAGGAGGCCGACGTAGTGGTCGGGCAGGCGGGGCGTGCCGGAGAAGAAGCGCATGTAGAGGCTCGCGGCCGACAGGCGGTCGGACATGCGCCGGACGCGGTCGCGGTCGGTGACGCCGTAGGGGCGGATCCGGACGTCGTCGAGCACGGTGTCCATCCGGGCGACGGTGCGCCCATCGAGTTGCTTCACACAACTCATTGGATCGCAGAAAGTTGTGTGAAGCAACCTCGGTGCGCGTTCTCAGGTCGCCGGACGGCGGCCGAGGAAGGCGACGAGACGGTCGCCGGGCGTCGCGTGCGGGCCGGGGTCCACCGGGTCGCCGAACAGCGGCAGGCGGCCGCAGGGCGGCGCCAGGGTCCGCCACACGTCCAGGAGATCGGTGGCCAGGTCCGGAGGAATGGGCCGTGCCGCGCCGGTCGCCTGCGCCACGTCCCAGCCGTGCACGGCCGCCTCCAGGGCCCCCGCGCCGACCACCGCCTCCACGGGGAGGCAGCGGTCGCCGATCGCCGCCGTTCCCGCGGCGCCGTCCGGGCGGCGGGAGGAGGCCATGGTGTGGCGCAGCACCCGGACGGCGTGGACGCGCAGCGCCGAGACCGGGTCGCCGGCCGGGTCGACCGGGGCCGGACGGATGCCGACCCGGCCCGCGGCCAAGCCCTCGTGCACCGCCGCAAGGGAGTCGCCGATGTGCAGCAGCAGCGCGTTGAGATTCCATGCCGCGCACGGCGTCGGGTGCGTGAGCATCGGCCGCGCGACGTGCTGGACGGTGGTCAGGAGATAGCCGATCGAGCGCTCCAGGATGCACGCGTCGGATCGCAGTGGCGCCGATGCGCCGGTCGCCTCACGCATTCGGCTCCTCACCTCGCCGGGATGATCACATGTACAGACCCGCGCGGCGGCGAGAAATCATCGGCGGCCGTTGCCGGTCCACCTCGTGAGGGGCGG
>NZ_JBEZJP010000575.1:0-3980 GCF_040653175.1 Actinomadura sp. NPDC048032 | reverse complement strand
CGAGGTCAACCTGCGGATCATCCGCCGCGGCGTCGGCGCGATCACGCAGGACGACATCGTCACGGACCGGTCGAACCTGCACCGCAGCGTGCAGTCCATCGGCCGGTCCCACCCGGACCTCGTCCAGCTCATGCCCGCGGTCATGCTGCGCTACGTCGAGCGCGAGGCCCGGGAGCTCGGCGTCCCGTACCTGGCCGCCGGCTTCGTCCAGGAGGAGGCGGACGTCTCCGAGGCGCTGCGCCACGGCGCCGCGGGCGTCTGCACCTCCGACGACACCCTGTGGGATCTGCGCCGGTCCGCCCTGCGCGCGTCCTGATCCCCGCTCCATCCGGCTGACGCGCCGGCCCGCCCGTGCCCCCTGCGGCCGGGCGGGCCGGTCGCCCCTGCACGCCCCCGCAACGGAAGGACCCTCATGAAGCCGGGGACGCCCGCTCCTCCCCTGCCGGCCGGCGCTCGCGCGCCCTCTCCCGCCCGAAGAAGGGGCGGCCGCCGCGGGACGCGGGCGGGCGCGGCGCTGGCGCCCGCCCTGTTCACCGTTCTGTGGAGCAGCGCGTTCGTGGCGGGCGTCCCCGGCGTCAGGGCGGCCCCGCCGCTGCTGCTGATGTTCGCGCGGTTCGCCGTCGCCGGGGTGCTCCTCGCGGCGTACGCCCTCGTCACGCGCGCCCGATGGCCGCGCGGGCGGGCGCTGGCGCACGTCGCCGTCACGGGACTGCTCATCCAGGCGGTGCAGTTCGGCTGCTTCTACACCGCCCTCTCCCTGCACTATCCGGCGGCAGTGATCTCGCTCGTCCAGGGCCTCAATCCGGTGGTGATCGCGCTGGCCGCCCGGCTGCTGGGCGAGACCGTCGACCGGCGGCAGGCCCTGGGCTTCGCGCTCGGCGCGGCGGGCGTGGTGCTCGCGGTCGCCGACCGGGTCAGCGTGTCGGCCTGGGGGATCCCGCTGTGCCTGGCGGGCCTCGGCGGACTCAGCCTCGGCACCCTCTACCAGAAGCGCTTCGTCCGCGACATGGACGTCAGAACCGGGACGGCCACGCAGGTCCTCGTCGGCGCGGCGGCCGTGGGCCCGCTCAGCCTGGCCGTCGAGACCCCGCGCGTGTCCGACTGGACGGCGTTCGGAGGGTCGGTCGCGTGGATGGTGCTCGTCAACTCCATCGCGGCGTTCCTGCTGCTCAACCGGATGCTGGCGCGCTCGTCGGCGACCCGGGTGAGCACGGTGTTCTTCCTGACCCCGTCGGTCACGGCGGTGCTGGCCTGGCTGGTCGCCGGCCAGGCGCTGCACCCCCTGGTGATCGCCGGTCTCGTGCTCGGCGGCGCCGGAGTCCTGCTCGCCGCCGGACGCCCCGCCGCGACGGGACCGCCCCGGCGCGGGAGGCGCCGGGCGGCCCGCGGCGCCGGCGGGGCCGCCCGGGTGTCGGGGCGGGTCAGCGGTAGTCGTTCTCCTTGAGCTCGACGACCCAGGCGCGCCGCTCGGCGATCTTGCCGCCGCGCATGACGAACACCGTTCCGGGACCTGGGCGAGGCCGAGGCCGCCGAGGGCCGCGCCCCCGACGACCTGCGGGCGGCCCTCACCGTCGCGACCGGCGTCGCCGCCGAGCACCTCACCCGGCAGGCCCTGCGGCGCGGGCTGGCGCTCACTCCGCGGCACGGCGGGACGGCCGTCCAGATGGGTCTGGCCTACACCGACCGGCTCCGGCGGGCCGCGGCGGCCGGCCATCTGTCGGCCACAGCGCGCGGCGCCGCCCAGGGCGGGCCGGAGCAACGGCGCCTGATCGACCTGATCCTGAGTCCGCACTGCGAGATCCGGGCCCTGCGCGAGGCCGCCGCCCGTGCGAGCCGGCCCCTTCCGCGGACCGTCGCCGTCATCGCCGTCGACGGTCGCCGCCGGGACGCCGCACCGCCGCGCTTCCTGCCGGAGGACGTCCTGAACGGGCTCCATCTGAAGGTGCCCTGCCTGGTGTTCCCCGACCCCGAGGGACCCGGCTGCCGTGTCGCCTGGAGGCGATGCTGGGCGACCATCCGGCCGTCGTCGGCCTCGCGGTCGCCGTCACCCGCGCCGCCCTCTCCCTGCGTCTGGCCCGGTGCGGTCTCGACCTGCTCCCGCCCGCCATGCTCGCCCGCGGCACTCCCGTGCACGTGAGCGAGCAGATCCCCGCGCTCCTGCTCGTCCAGAACCACGATCTGGCCCAACGCCTCGTCGACCGCAAGCTGGCGCCGTTACGCCGGCTGCGCCCGGCCCAGCACGACCGGCTGGCGAAGACGCTGCTCGCCTACTTCGAATGCGGCTTCAACGCCAGCACCACCGCCGCCCGCCTGCACACCCATCCCCAGACGGTCCGCAACCGCCTTCGCCTGCTCGAACGTCTCTTCGGCCCCGAGCTCTACGCCCCCGCCAGCGTCCTCGGCTACCTCATGGCCCTGCACGCCTGGCACTCCTCACCGACCGGCCGGAAACCGGCGCCGGGAAGAGACCGCCGCATACTTAGCCGTTGCGCTAACCATGACGCTCGGGTAATACTTAGCTTTATGGCACAGTATTCGCCGGAGCTGGACGGCGTGTTCGTCGCCCTCGCCGACCCGACCCGGCGCGCCGTCGTCCGGCGCCTCGGGCTCGGGCCGACGAGCGTCGGCGACCTCGCCCGCGAGTTCCCCATGACCCTCCCCTCGTTCATGAAGCACGTGCGGACCCTGGAGTCGAACGGGCTCATCCGCACCCTCAAGTCCGGTCGGGTGCGCACCTGCGTGCTCAACCGCGAAAGGCTCGATCTCGTCGACGACTGGCTCGCCGAGCAACGCCGGATCTGGGAGGGGCGCACCGACCGCCTCGAACAGTTCGTCACCGACCCGAAGGAAGAAGGCCGATGAACCCCGATCTCGACCTCGGCCTGGAGCGGATCATCCGCGCTCCCCGCGCGACCGTGTGGCGCGCCTGGACCGATCCATCCCAGCTCGAACAGTGGTGGGTCCCGGCCCCGTCCCACTGCCGGGTGGACCATCTGGACACGCGGCCCGGCGGAGCGTTCGTCACGCGGCTGAGCGACGACGGGACCCACTTCGGCCCGCACATGGACGCGTGCTTTCTCGCCGTCGAGGAGCCCCACCGGATCGTGTTCACCAACGCGATCGACAGCACGTGGCGTCCCGCGCACCCCGCACCGGTCGCGATGACCGCCACGATCACGATGGACGACCATCCGGACGGCACGGCCTACCGGCTGGTCGTCCAGCACCGCGACACCGAGGCCCGCGCCCGCCACAGCGAACTCGGCTTCGCCGACGGCTGGACGACGGTCGCCGGCCAGCTGGCCGCCTTCGCGGAGAGGCTCACCGCACGATGAAGATCACCCTCACCGAGTTCGTCACGCTCGACGGAGTCAGCCAGGGCCCCGGCTCGCCGGACGAGGACACCACGGACGGTTTCACCCGCGGCGGCTGGCTCGTGCCCCACATGGACGCCACGTTCGTCCGGCGCGCCTCCGAGTGGCTCGACCTCGCCGACGGCCTGCTCCTCGGCCGGCGCACCTACGAGGCGTTCGCGCGCGACTGGCCGAAGATCACCGATCCGGCCGACCCCTTCACCGCACGGATGAACGCGCTGCCGAAATACGTGGTGTCCGACACCCTCACCGAGGGGACCTGGCACCCCACCACCGTGCTCGCGGGCGATCCGGTCCAGACGGTCGCCGGCCTCAAGGCGCGGCCCGGGCGGGAACTCCAGATCCACGGCAGTTCCCGCCTGGGGGACTCGCTGCTGTCGGCGGGCCTGATCGACGCGCTCCGCCTCGTGGTCGCGCCCGTCGTGCTGCGAAGCGGCCGGCGCCTTCTGGACGCGCAGGGCGCCCCGAACGGGCTGCGCCTCGTCCGCCACGAGGCCACCCCGGCGGGTGTAGGACCGGCTGACGCGCGGGAAGGCCCGGCACGTGGTGACCGCCTCGTCCGAGACCGGGAAGTTCGACGGCGTCGAGGGCGAGTACACGCGGATC
>NZ_JBEZJP010000574.1:0-3998 GCF_040653175.1 Actinomadura sp. NPDC048032 | reverse complement strand
GGCGGCCGCGGCCGCCGTCGTGGCGGCCTTCGCGGTCGTCATGAGCCCGGTCGGCACGCCCGCGAGCGGCGCGGCGAACATGATGGCCCAGATGCCGTTCCCGGTGGAGTGCATGTAGCTCCAGCCCTGCACGCTGGTCGCCACTCCGGTGTGGCCGAGGACGACGAGCAGCACGACGGCGCCGCGCAGTCCTTCGAGCTCCGGGATGAACTTACGAGGCCGGTCCGACGCTGGATCGGGCGCGGCGGCTCCCACAGCATCCCCGCTGGAGGCCTTCGTTACCATGGGCGTTTCTCCCATCTCGCGCGACCCTGGATTCGGCGGGTCGAAGCGAAGAGCGGATCGGTTCGGACGGTCCATCGAGGTCGGCCGCGGCCTCGCCCGGGCGGAATTCGGCCGCGGTCCGACGACGGCGTGCGGGGCCGATCAGAAGGCCGGCGCCGCCGGAGAAGGCGGCGCGCTCCCCGTCACCGTGCCGTGCTCACGCGTGGGATGCGTCGGAGTCGCTGACGATCCCCCACCCCCCGGATCTCCTCGGCTGGGTCACCGAGGATCTGTCGCCGGACACGCTCGGCGGGTCGTCCGCCGTGGACCGGATCGCCGTCCCGCGCCGATGCGGTACCGCACTCGGGGCCATGTGGACCACCTTTACCCGCCAAAGGTCCTACACTTGAGAAAACGATAGCATTGACGTCGCAGGACGCGATAGTAGGGGACATAGGGGAATCTGGCTTTAATAACTAGTATCGTGAAAGCCGTTCGAGCCTGAGGAGGCGGTCGATGCCCGATCCCGGAGAGTTCCGCGTACCGCTGGGTTCCACCGATCTGCGGATCGGCCGCCTCGGCCTCGGCACCGTGAACTTCGGCGGCCGCGTCGACGGGGCGGACGCGCACCGCCTCATGGACCACGCGCTGGCGAGCGGGATCAACCTCGTCGACACCGCGGACATCTACGGCTGGCGCGTCTACAAGGGCCACACCGAGGAGGTCATCGGAGACTGGCTCGCGGCGCGCCCGGGCCGCCGGGACGAGGTCGTCGTGGCCACGAAGGTCGGGAGCCCGATGAGCGACGACCCGGGCGACCGCGGCCTGTCGGCGCGGCGCATCGTCGCGGCGTGCGAGGCGTCCCTGCGCCGGTTGAACACCGACCGGATCGACCTGTACCAGATGCACCAGGTGGACCGGTCGGTCCCCTGGGACGAGATCTGGCTGGCCATGGAACTGCTGATCGGCCAGGGAAAGGTCCGCCACGTCGGCTCCTCCAACTTCGCCGGCTGGGACATCGCCCTGGCCCAGGAGACCGCCGCCCGCCGCCGCGTCCCGGGGCTCGCCTCGGAGCAGTGCGTCTACAACCTCGTCACCCGGCACGCGGAGCTGGAGGTGATCCCCGCGGCGACGGCCCTCGGGCTCGGGGTGCTGGTCTGGTCGCCCCTGCACGGCGGCCTGCTCGGCGGCGTGCTGCGCAAGAAGGCGGAGGGGACCGCGGTCAAGTCCGCCCAGGGGCGCGCGGTCGACGCGCTGAAGGAGCACGCGGCGGCCATCGCCGAGTACGAGCGGTTCTGCGCCGACATCGGGCGGGACCCCGCGGAGGTCGGCCTCGCCTGGACGCTGTCCAGGCCGGGGGTGACCGCGGCCCTCATCGGCCCGCGCACCCCCGACCACGTCGACGGCGCGGTGAGGGCGCTGGACAAGCCGCTGACCGAGGAGGAGACCGACCGGCTGGAGGCCCTCTTTCCGCCCGTCGGCCGGGGCGGACCGGCGCCGGCCGCGTGGATGAGCTGACCCGTCTTGACGCGATCTCTGCCGCTGGGAGGACGAGACAGGTGACCTCGCCGAACCACAGGGACCCGCGCTCGCTGGCGCGCGAGTCGGACCAGGAGCGCGACGTGCGCGAGCGGCTCACCCGGCTGCTGCGCGAGACCCCCATCCCGCCCGAGTACCTGATCGACAACCTGGCCCTGTACCTGCGGCGGCCCCAGCTCACCGACCTGCTGTGCATGGACGCGCTGTACCGCATGATCCTCGACGTCCCCGGCGTGATCATGGAGTTCGGCGTCCTCCACGGGCGGCACCTGGCCACGCTGACCGCGCTCCGCGGCTGCCACGAGCCCTACACCTCGGTGCGGCGCGTCATCGGCTTCGACACCTTCACCGGTTTCCCCGACGTCGGCGACGTCGACCGGGCCGGGCCCAACGCGGTGGCCGGCCGGTTCGCGGTGAGCGAGGGCTACCCCGACTACCTGCGGGAGGTGCTCGACGCGCACGAGTCCGGCGAGCCCTTCGCGCACGTCCGGCGGACCGCGGTGGTCCAGGGCGACATCCGCGAGACCCTGCCGCGCTACCTCGCCGACAACCCGGAGACCGTGATCGCGCTGGCCTACTTCGACCTCGACCTCCACGCGCCGACCCGCGCCGCGCTGGAGGCGATCCGGCCCTACCTCACGAGGGGCAGCGTGCTCGCCTTCGACGAGATCGCCTATTCCAAGTGGCCGGGGGAGACGGCGGCGCTGCGCGAGGCCGTCGGCCTCGACAAGGTGACTCTGCGCACGCTTCCCGGACGGGAGCCGCCCATCACGTACCTGCGCTGGGGCGAGTAGCGCCCGCCGGCGCCGCCCGCGGGTCAGCCCCTGCGCACTCCGACGAACAGGCCGTAGCCGTTGAGGCCGGCCTCCTCGTGCTCGACGTCGCATCCGGAGTCCTCGAACGCCGCCGCGAACTCGTCGGCGGTGAACATGGTGAAGGTCTCCAGGGTGCGGAACTCGCTGACGCCGGTGGGGCGGCCCACCAGCCAGCGCACGTCCATCCGCGCGGCCCGGTCGCGCCGGGTCGAGTGGGAGACCCGCGCGACGACCGTGTCGCCGTCCCGCACCAGGTCGGCTCCGACGTATCCCTCGATGAACCTCTCCGGCGGCCACCAGGGTTCGACGACGAGCACCCCGCCGGGGACGAGATGGTCCGCCATGGCCCCGACCGCGGCGCGCATGGCGGCGACGGTCGGCAGATAGGCGATCGCGGTGTAGAGGCAGGTCACGGCGTCGAAGGCGCGGCCGAGGTCGAAGGCCCGCATGTCGCCGTCGTGGACGGTCACCCCCGGCAGCCGCCGGACGGCCCGCTCCCGCATCGCGCGCGAGATCTCCAGGCCCTCGACGTGGTCGAAGCCCGACCGGAACGCCTCCAGGTGGGCCCCGGTGCCGCAGGCGACGTCGAGAAGGGACCGCGCGCCGGGGCGGCGCGCCCGGATGCGCCGCGCGACCTGCGCCGCCTCCTCGCCCCAGTCCTTGCCCCGGTGCCGGTACGTCAGCTCGTAGACCTCGGCGTGCTGCGGGCCGAAGGCGACGTCGCGCTCCGAGGCGGACACGGGCTCTCCCTTCCCGGCTGCTAATGCTATATGTAATTTAAGTAAATGATACAGCCGGGCGCGAACGGCAGCCGGATCCGGCTGCCGCGGACGGAGGCGGGCATGGCGGGTGCGAACGCGGGCTCTGCGCTGAGGGCGGCGCCGAGCGAGGAATCCGAGCTGGGCCGGCGGCTCGCGGCGTCGGCCGAGTGCCGGCCCCGGCCGGCCGGGGACGTCCTGGAATGGCTGGACGAACGCCGCCGCCGCGTCCCGGTCGAGGTGACGCGCATCCCGTTCGCGCGCATGGCCGGCTGGTCGTTCGCGCCGGGGTCGGGCGACCTCGTGCACGAGAGCGGCCGCTTCTTCACCGTGGGCGGCATCCACGCCCGCACCGACTACGGCGCCACCCCCGAATGGCGGCAGCCGATCATCTACCAGCAGGACGTCGCCATCGTGGGCATCCTCGCCAAGGAGATCGACGGCGTCCTGCACTTCCTGATGCAGGCCAAGATCGAGCCGGGCAACGTGAACACGGTGCAGCTGTCGCCGACGGTGCAGTCCACGTCGAGCAACTACCTGCGCGCGCACCGCGGCGCCCGGTCCCGGTTCGTCGAGTACTTCACCGAGCCCGGGCGTGCCCGCGTGCTGGTCGACGTCCTCC
>NZ_JBEZJP010000573.1:0-4015 GCF_040653175.1 Actinomadura sp. NPDC048032 | reverse complement strand
GCTGGACAAGGGCCCGGACGGGGCGAGGGGCCCGGCGGGCATGTTCGGGCGGACGGCCGTCTCCATGAACATGAACGGTTCAAGAGAAAGAGTCGTACGTCTTTGCCGGGACGCGGCGCGCTCATGGCAGGGCTTCGGCCAGCCGCACGTCGTCCGTCAGCTTCCCCAGCGCCTCGACCCCGCCCCGCTCGTTGAGCAGCACCCCGACCCGCACAGGACCTCCCAGTGAGATAACCAGTTCCTTACCTGACCTCTCCCTACCTAAGCGTCCCTCCCCGGTGGCCACAAGGCGGACACTCGGCGAGCCGAAAAGGCCCGGCATCGCAGGAGACGCCGGGCCTTTCCCATGTCGAGGGGGTCGGTCCCGCCGAGCGCCTCGCGCATCCCGACGCGGGCGCGGCTGAGCCGGTAATGGACGGTGCCGGTGGCGAGCCGAGGGCCGCGCCGATCTCGGCCGGGGACAGGTCGCCCGACACGGTCAGCAGCAGGACGTCCCGCTGCCCGCGGTTCAAGGGTGCTGGACCCTGGCCGTCGGCGTCGTGCCGTCGTGAGGATCTGCCCTCAGGCGCCGTCGAGTGCGCCGTGGGGGGAGTGTTCCTGGGCCAGCCTTCTGTCGTTGTCGGCCCATCGGCGGTGGCGGGCGGCCGACTGGAGGTGCAGTTCGGCCTCTTCGGGGTGGACGGTGGCCATGTCCTCCAGAAGCGACGCGGCGCGGTCGTGGGCTCGCGCCGAGGAGACCATCGCCTGCTGCGCGTACTCCTCGGCCGCGCGCCTGTACTCCGAGGCCGTCGCGGAGGCTTCGGGGACGTCCGGCGCCCGCGTCGTCGCGCCGCGCTCGCCGGCTCGCCGCGTACGGCGCGCCCTCACCCGAAGCGTGCGGTCTTCGCTGTCCATAGCAGCCAATCCGACGCCAAAGCCCGTCGACCAACCAGCCCACCAGACACGATTGATTTGTACCCAGCACCGTGTCCTTTCAGCCCACTCCGGCGGACCCATACTTAATCCGTCATTTCCCTATGGGCGGCCATGGGGTCGCGGAGGCTCGGGGTGCCGGTATCGATGGTGTTGACCTGCGCGGCTTCCTTGTGACCGTGAGGAGGGGAGGAAGGGAATTGTTCTTGGTGCGGGAAGTAATCGCTGGCCCAGGTAATGGCGGATTCCTTGTTCGTTCGTGCGCATGGCGCCGGTCTCCACAGCCAGAGACAGAGACGTATCCGGCGTCGCCGCGCCGTAGCAGCGGACGTGCGACGGCCACTTCTTCCCATCCTCGACCGTGACGGGCCGCCTCGCCGACGTGTCGAGGCGGGTGGTTCTTCGACCATCGCGGCCGATGAGCGACCATGGAGGCGTGGCGACTCCCGAACCGCTCACCCTCTACACCGCCGACGGTGTCCGAATCGACGCAGGTCACACGCCTTCCGACGGGGAGGTCTGCTTCGTCCTGGCGCACGGCTTCACCTGCTCGTGGCGCCAGCCCGCGCTGCGCCGGATCGCCGCGGCCCTCGGCCGGCACGGCGGCGTGATCGGGCTCGACTTCCGCGGCCACGGACGGTCCGGCGGCCACTCCACGGTCGGAGACCGCGAGGTGCTCGACATCGATGCGGCGGTCGCGGCGGCCACGCGACGGGGATACGGGCGGATCGTCCTGGCGGGCTTCTCCATGGGCGGCGCCATCGTCGTCAGGCACGCGGCGTTGCACGGCGGGGTGGACGCCGTGATCTCGGTCAGCGCGCCGGCACGCTGGTACTACCGCGGAACGGTGCCGATGCGGCGCGTGCACTGGGTGATCGAACGGCGCGCGGGGCGGATGGCCGTCCGCCTGGCGCGGGGCACGCGCATCGCGCCCAAGGGCTGGGATCCCGTTCCGGAGGCGCCGCACGAGGTCGCCGGACGGATCGCGCCGGTGCCGCTGCTGGTCGTCCACGGGGCAGCGGACGCGTTCTTCCCCGTCGAACACGGCCATCAACTCTACGAGGCGGCGTCCGACCCGAAGGAACTGTGGATAGAACCGTCCTTCGGCCACGCCGAGGTGGCCGCCGCCCCTGAGTTGATCGACCGCATGGCCGCATGGGCGATGAGAGTGGTCTCCGCGACGCCCGTCCCAGACGCAGAGCCGCCACAAGGCCGAACCCGCGACCAGCGCACTGACCTCGGATAACTCAAAGTTATCCACATTCTCGCCACCCCCTGCCCGGCACCGCCGGACAGGGCATCCTCAATCCCATGGACGGATTCACCCTCACCTGGAAGCGGACGGCCGCCGACTCGATCATCCCCATCGGGCCGGACGCCTACTTCGTCCCCGTCAAAGGGACCGGCCTCGCCGCGCGCGCCGCGGCGTTGAGCAGCATCCTGCCCCCGGAAGCCGTCATCGCCCGGCGCACCGCCGCATGGATCTGGGGCCTGGACGTCTTACCTCCGGGAGTGAGCGAGCTCGACTGGGACGTCGAACTCGTCACTCCCCGACCCCCTGAGGCCCCACCGGCCCCGGTCCCGATCACCGCCGACAGCGTCGACCTCCCGCCCGAACACGTAGTGAAGGAATCCGATGTACGCCTCACCTGCCCGACCCGCACCGCCCTCGACTGCGCCCGCTGGCTTCCCCGCTACGAGGCGGTCGCGGCGCTGGACCAGTTCCTGCGCCGAGACGTGGACGTGGAGGAACTCGCCGCGATGGCCCGCACGCTGCGGGGATACCGGGGGAACCAACGGCTGCGCCAGATCCTCAGGCTCGCCGACCGCGGCGCGGCCTCCCCCGGCGAGAGCTGGATCCGCGTCGCCGTCGTGGACACCGGCTTCCCGCGCCCTGAGACGCAGATCCCCGTGCGAAGCGCGAAAGGCAACTGGTTCTATATCGACCTCGGCTACCGCGAGTTCCGCGTCGGCCTCGAATACGACGGCGAACGCCACCACACCGGCCGAGATGCCAGAAGCCACGACGCACAGCGCCGAGGCTGGCTCGACAAGGAGATGGGCTGGGACGTCATCCCCGTCACCAAGAACTTTCTGACTCGTCCCGCCCCTTACCTGGGCGCTCTCCTGACGGCGCTGCTCCAGCGCGGCTGGCAACCCGACAACGCCACCATGGACCACATAGCCGCACGCCTCGCACGCCTGGAACGCCGACCACGCTGAACGCCAAGGGCCGGCTACCCGCGGTCGAGGAGATCGACCAGCCGTTTGGGGGCGATGAGCCGGTAACTGTCCTCGATCAGCTCGGCCATCTCATCCCAGTCGTGGTCGGCGTCGAGCCGCGCGCCGACCCAGCCCTTGGCGCCCACGTACTTCGGGACGAAGAAACGCTCGGGCGCCTCCGCGACCAGAGCTTCCTGCACGCCGGGTCCGGCCTTGAACGTCAGAGACAGGCCGTCCTCGGAGGTCATCGCGAACAGCTTGTCGCGCACACGGAAGGAGGGCGCTGTATGACCGCCGAAAGGCTTCTCCGTCACCTCTGGCAACGACATGCAGATCTCTCGAATCCTGAGCAGGGCATCAGAGTCGTCCATCGCCGATTCCTTCTTCTCCAGGCGGCATGGTCGCGGGACCGCTATTCGATGAGGGAGGTGTGAGGCCGCAACACACAGAACTCGTTTCCTTCGGGATCCGCGAGCACGACCCACGACACGTCGGCGGACTGGCCGATGTCGACGCGGCGAGCACCGAGGGCGAGGATGCGCTGGACTTCGGCCTCCTGGTCGTCCGGGTCGAGGTCTATGTGCAACCGGTTCTTCACAGCCTTCGTGCCGTCGACCCGGAGGAAGCACAGCCCGGGATAGGTGTGGGGGTCCGCGCCGACGATGACCTCGTCCTCCGAGCGGTAGAGAACCGGCTGATCGAGGACGGCCGCCCAGAACTCGGCGAGTACGGAAGGCTCCCGAGAGTCGACGACCAGGTGATAGAAGCGCGATGCCATCCCCAGAGGCTAGCCCCCGCCCCCGACACCCCGAAAAGCCAACAAGGCGCGCCCCATCCCCAAGCCACCCCCGCCAACCCAACCCAAGCCAAGCGAGCCAAG
>NZ_JBEZJP010000572.1:0-4035 GCF_040653175.1 Actinomadura sp. NPDC048032 | reverse complement strand
GGGGTCTCGCGTACTCTCTAGACTCCGGGACTTGGTTCACCGTCTCCAGCCGGCGGTCCCGTTGCACGTGACCGGTCTGGTCGCGGGACAGGCTCGCGGACGGGGGCCTGCGGGTGAGCCGCCAGCACATCGGGTTCGTCATGAACGGCGCCTCTAGAGGCGGTTCCCCGCTCTACCGCGACCCCCCGCCGACCGCGGAGGAGATCGGCGAGGCGTTCGTACGCAGCGTCCTGAAGCGCATCGACTCCAGCGAGACGGTGTTCTCCGAGGAAGACCTCACCGTCGTCCAGGAGTGGCTGGACGCGCCGGTGGACCACGCGGCAAGCAGCCCAGGGCAGGAGCAGTGACCGCGGATCGGGCCGGCCATGCCGCAGGGCGTTGTGGAGAACGGTGATCGGACTGTGAGGGTGCCCATTGAGGAGCCGGCGAGGGCGGCGCTTCTTTGTCCGCATGCGACCGGGCCGACCGTTCCAGTAGACACTGGTGTTTTTTTGGAATTCGTTGGATAGTGCTCGCATGAAACGTGCCATCGCGGCCGGCATCGCCGTCGCCATCGCGTCTCTTCCCGTACCCGCCGTCGCGGCCACCCCCGAGCTGCGTCCGGTCTCCCTGCCTTTCCTGTGGCCGACGGCGCGGCTCCACGACGTCACCGCCGACGGCGCGGGCGGAGTCTGGGTCGGCGGCGTGCAGGGCAAGTACTGCCTGCACTGGGGCGATCTGTGCCCCGTGTACAACGACGGGAACCCGGTCGTGCGGCGCTGGGCGGGCTCGTCGTGGAAGGAGTATCCGATCAACGGCTGGACGGGCCAGGGCGAGATCGCGCAAGTCGCCTCGGGCGCGGGTGAGACCTGGATCGCCGGCGGACTCGGCGCCGGCGGGAGGTGGAGCACCTACGTGGCACGCTTCGACGGCTCGGCGTTCCAGAAGGTCGCGGTTCCGGCCAAGTACGTCACCATGCTCGCCACCGGCCCGGCGGGCACCTTCGCCGGCACCTGGGACTTGGAGTCCGGGAACGGGCTGTTCAAGCGCACCGGCGACACCTGGACCGCTGTCGACGTGCCCGGGCTCGACTACGTCGCCGACCTCCAGGCGCTCAACTCGTCCGACGCATGGGCGGTCGGTTACAAGGACGGCGTGCAGCAGGTGCCCGCCGCCGCGCACTTCGACGGCGCGGTCTGGAAGAACGTCCCGCCGCCCGCGGTCAACGACTGGTTCCGCAAGGTCGTCCCGGTCGCCGCGAACGACGTCTGGGGCATCACGGCCAAGCGCTTGGCGCACTGGAACGGCACCGCATGGACCTACATCGCGCCCCCGGCCGGGTACCCCGACCTCGGCGACCTGACCGTGGACGCGTCCGGGACCCCCTGGGTCGCGCCGGAGGCGTCCGCGCCGCCAGAGAAGCCCCCGTACCGCTACAGCGGCGGCCAATGGGAGCCCGTGACGATTCCCGCCGGGACCGCGGTGTACGACCTGGCCGCCGTGCCCGGCGGCATCTGGGGAGTGGGAAGGCAAGGAGAGGATGACCCGGCGGCCCTCAACGGCTCCTAGCACTCGGATTAGTGAGGGCCGCTGAGGGGCCCATCACCGAGGACACACCGCGCTGGGGTTGCGTGCACGGAGGCCGTGTACGAGTTCAACGCGGTGGAAGCCGACGACGCCGACGGGAGCCGCCCGTGGTGGGCGACCCCCGCCGGCGGTCGCGATCCGATCAACGGATCAGATCGTGCGCGCCCCTAGGACGTGCTCAGCACTTGGGGATCCCCGAGGGGACGCCGGTGACGTTCCCGGAGTAGATCCAGCCCGGGTCCCAGTACTCCCCCGCCGGCGGCTCCGGACGGACGTAGTACCAGGTGTTCCCCGCGTCGTTGACGAACTTGCACCGGGCCCACAGCTTCTGGTTCGTGGGCATGGAGGTCCACCCGATGGTGTCGCAGGTGGCCGACGGGCCCTCCCGCAGTTTCATCGGCTTGTCGGTGCGCATGGACCCGCTGCCGTTGGTGGCGGGAGTCCAGCCGCAGTTGGGCCCCGCGACGGCGGGTCGCGCGGGAGCGGTCTGCGCCGCCTGCACCGGCGAGGCGGCCGCGCCCACGCCGAGGCCGATGGCGGCGACGGTCGTCAGACCGAGCCGGGTGATCTTGTTCGTGCGGAAAGCTGCCATCTTCGTCTCCTTTTCGACTGTGCGGCGAATCTTCTGAAGGCCGGCCGGTCGCACCGCCTCCGAGTAAAGGGCTGAAATCCGTCACTCGAAGCATTTGTCGGCGTACGCAGGCCAGCCGAAGAGACCTCCTTTCCTCACCGTGGACGAGCCTGGACGCGCCCTTCCGCGTCCATCAGCAACGTGCTTCGGAGGCGGCTGCGCCACAAGGGGATTTTCGTCCGGGACACCAGGTGTGGCCTGCACAAAGGGAGAAGAGCGGTGTCCCGGACAGCGCCGGACGGCCGGTCGGACGGCACCGGTTCCCGGACATCGACAATGATCACCTGTGGACACGATCCGGCGACGCAGCGTTACCCGGCCGAAATCGCCCTTGTCAGAGATCTTTGACTGCGGCCATCATTCTTTGCATAGGCGGCGGGTGCCATTCGGGCGGCAGGGGGAACATGGCGCAGGAGATTTTTCTTCCGGAGGACATGCGGTCCGGCGGAGAGTTCGTTTCGTCTCTGCGTCGCCTTAAGCAGCTGTCGGGATTCTCCTACCGGCAGCTGGAGCGGCGGGCGGAGGCGGCGGGCGACACGCTGCCGCGCAGCACCATCGCCCAAGCCCTCACCGGCGACACCCTGCCACGACGAGAAACCGTCGAAGCATTCGTCCGCGCCTGCCTCGGCCCCGAACAAGCCATGACGGGAGCCCCGCAGTGGCTGGCCGCGTACGACAGGCTGGCCGAGGGCAACGACTTGGGGGCATCGCCCCGGTCCACCCTCGGAACCGGCACTGGCGATCACCGCTCACATCCGGACCGGCCCAAGTCGCAGCGTCGCTCTCGGTCGCACGGCAGACCCCCGATCGGCCCCCGACCACCTCGGATTCGCGACGCCGAAGAGTTGATGGACGCCCTGCGCCATCTGAAGCGGCGCTCGGGGTTCTCCTACCGGCAGCTGGAGCGGCGGGCGGAGGCGGCAGGCGACACGCTGCCGCGCAGCACCATCGCCCAAGCCCTCACCGGCGACACCCTGCCACGACGAGAAACCGTCGAAGCATTCGTCCGCGCCTGCCTCGGCCCCGAACAAGCCGTGACGGAGGCAGCGCAATGGCTGGCGGCCTACGACCGCCTGGCCGGTGACGGGTCGCCGGTCCACGCCATGCCCCCCGCGCAGACCTTCCTCCTGGTCGACACCAGGCCGGTTCGACCACAGCCGAGAGCGCTCGCGAGCAGGCCGCGCAACCGGATCCGGCGATACGCGGTCGCGCTGTCGGCCGCCATGCTGCTCCTTCTGAGCGGCTCCGCGGCGCCGCCGCTCGCGGCCCCGGCGGCCCCGGCGGCCGAGCCGGTGGCCTGGTGGCGGTTCGACGATCCCGGGAACGGCCTCGCCGCGGACTCCGAAGGCCGCCATCCGCTGAGAACGGCCGGCCGGGCGAGTCGGATCGCCGCACCCAGCGGGCAGGCGCTGCTGCTCGACGGCACCGCCCACACCACAGCCCAGAACGCGGTGTTCCGCACGGATCTGGACTTCACCGTCACCGCCTGGGTTCGGCTCGACGCCGGCGACGGCTGGGGCACCGTGCTCAGCGTGCACCACGGCGACTTCGACGTCTTCCTGCTCAGCTACGACTCCGACAAGGGAAGGTGGGCGATCCTGGTCCCGAACCAGGCCACCGGGTGGGCCGACGGCGACCAGACCGTCTTCAGCCGGGAGCGGCCGAAGGCCGGCACATGGACGCACCTCGCCGCGGTGTACGACTTGAAGGCGCGGCAGTTGCGGCTCTACGTGAACGGGGAACTGTCGGCCACCCGGTCGTGCCGCAGGCTGGTGCGCGCGACGGGTCCGCTGGAAATCGGCCGGGCCCTCGGGCTGCCGGAGGGCATCCTGCGGTTC
>NZ_JBEZJP010000571.1:0-4044 GCF_040653175.1 Actinomadura sp. NPDC048032 | reverse complement strand
GTGCTCCGGCGCGGGCGCGGGCGCGCCCTCGGGCCGCGGGGTGCGCAGGGTGACGGCGGCCAGCGCCGCGCCGGCGAGCGCGACCAGTGCCGCGCCGGCGAACGCCGCCGAGAAGCCGTCGGTGAGCGCGGGCAGATCGCCGATCCGGTCGGCGCCGAAGGAGGCGGCGATGGCGGTCATCGCGGCCAGGCCCAGAGCCGAACCGACCTGGTAGCTGGTGTTGACGATGCCGGACGCCAGGCCGCCCTCCTCCGGACGGGCGGCCGAGAGCGCGGTGCCCAGGGAGGGGATGAAGGCCAGGGACATGCCCAGGGCGGCCACCAGCGAGGCGGGCAGGACGTCCACCCAGTAGTTCCCGTCCGGGCGGATGAGCGCCAGCCAGCCCATGCCGGCGGCCAGCACCAGCAGCCCGGTGACGACGGAGCCCTTGGAACCGAGGCGCCCGATGGCCCGCGGCGCCAGGACGATCATCCCGAGCATGATCAGTGCCGTCATCGGGACCAGCGCGGCCCCCGCGGGGAAGGCGCTGTAGCCGAGGACCCGCTGCAGGTAGAGGTTCAGGAAGAACCACATCGGGATCCACGCGCCGCCGAGCAGGAGCTGGGCGAGGTTCGCGGCGCCCAGGTTCGGCGCCCGGAAGATCGACAGCGGCATCAGCGGGGTGCGGCGGGACGCCTGGACGGCCAGGAACGCGCCGAGCAGGACGAGCCCGCCGGCCAGCACGGCCCAGGTCGCCGCCGCGTCCCAGCCGACCTCGGGGGCGCGGACGACGGCGAAGACGACGGCGCCGAGCCCGGCGGTCACGGTGAGCGCGCCGACCACGTCCACCGAGCCGCGGGCGCTCCCGCCGCCCCCGGGCATCAGCGCCGGCGCGGCGGCCAGCGCCAGCACGGCGATGGGGATGTTGATGTAGAAGACCCACGGCCAGGCCGCGTACTCGGTGATGACGCCTCCGAGGAACACCCCGGCGGTGCCCCCGGCGGGAGCCGCGGCGCCGTAGAGCGACAGCGCCTTGGTCAGCTCGCGGGGTTCGGAGCCGAACAGCATCATCAGCAGGGTGAGCGCGGCGGGCGCGATGAGCGCGGCGCCGACGCCCTGCAGCGCGCGGCCGGTCAGCTCGACGGCGACGGTGCCGGCGGCCCCGGCCACCGCGGAGCCGCCGAGCAGGACGACCCAGCCCGCCGAGAACAGCCTGCGGGCCCCGAGCAGGTCCGACAGCCGGCCGCCGAGCAGGAGCAGGCCGCCGAAGGCGACGACGTAGGCGTTGAACACCCAGGACAGGTTCTCCTGGGAGAAGCCCAGGTCGTCCTGGATGCGGGGAAGCGCCACCCCGATGATCGAGGTGTCCATGATCACCATGAACTGGGCGGTCGCGATGAGCGCCAGCGCCCACCACCGGCGGGTGGCGGGGGGTGCGGAACGAGCGGACATGTCTCCTCCTCATTACCCCTAGGGGGTATCCTTGCGAGTCCGGCTTACCCTAGGGGGGTATCTCCGAAACCACAAGCTCAGGAAGAAGACAGGTGATGTGAGGTGCTGCACTCTCGGCCGGTCGATGAGTGCCTAATACCGGGTACGGGTACCTCTGAAGGCCGGGTCGGGGTGCTCTGGCCCGTCCGGAGACCCCGCGCGGGGACGCTTCAGCGGACGGCCGTGCGGACCGGCGTGAACCGGCGGTCGAGGCCGGTGAGCCGCAGGATCTTCGCCATCTGCGGGCGGGGCGCGGTCAGGGTGACGGCCCCGCCGCGGCTGCGCGCGAGATCGTCGGCGGCGACGAGCGCCGCGAGGCCCCGCGCGTCGCAGAAGGTCAGGCCGGAGACGTCCACCACGACGTCCGGTCCCCGCTCGCCGATCAGCCTCGCCAGCTCGATGCCGAACGCGGCGGACGAGGCGATGTCCAGTTCGCCGCGGGCCGTCACGCGCGCCGCTCCGTCGCCGTCGCCGCCGTCGATCGACGTGACGAGCTCCCCGAACGCCTCGAAGCTGATCTCCTGCGTGCCCATGGCTTCCCCCTAGGCCTTTCCCTGATGCCCCAAGACTCCTTCGCCGGGCGGTCCCGCCGCCAGGGACCTAGGTCCTCGCGTCGTCCCGCCGAAGTCCGCCCGGCCTTCTGCCCGTCGAGCTCCGCGGCCTCACCGGGGGCTGAGCGGACGGGCGGGCCGGCCGTCCTTCACGGGTGAGGGGTGGCCGGCGCGCGGGCGCGGGCGGAGCCGCCCGGAGGGCGCAGGCCTCGCCGTGATCGTCGACGCCCAGGTGTCGATCCCGGCCCAGTCGCGGTAGTCGCCGTACCGGCATCCCAGCGCCCGGAAGAGCAGATGCCCGACCAGGGACGTGTGCTCGCGGAGGAAGACGCCCGAGAACAGGCGGTGGTCGACGGCGTCGACCCTCGTCCGCAGGTCGTCCCGCAGGAGGCCCTCCTCCTTGGCGCCGAAGTGCTGCCACGGTCCGCGCAGGGCGGCCGGCATCCCGACGCTGAAGAGCCACACCGGCCGGCGGGCGAGGGTGTCCCCTTCGCGCGCGAGGAAGTCGAGCGCCTCGGGAAGCCAGGCGCGGTCGTGGATCGCGCTTCCGAGCACGAACGCGTCGTAGGCTCCGGCGTCCTCCACCTCGGCCATGGGGCGGACGTCCGCCCGGAGCCCGCGCTCGGCCAGCACCGCGCCGATCCGCCCGGCGATGCTCCGCGTGGAGCCGTTGGCGCTCGCGTACGCCACCAAGATCGTCAATTTCCTCACCTCCGGCGCTGTCTGTCTCAAGCCTCGTCTCCGGCGGCGCCCGCCCTCAGGGGCGAACGTCCCGGGTGTGCGGGGCCGAACGGGGAGGGGCGGCAGGTGATCGGCCGGTCAGGGGCCGGCCTGGTCGTGGACGTCGGCGAGGACGAAGTAGTTCTCCTCCTCCTGGGCGAAGTGCAGACGGAGGACGGCGTAGAGCTCCTGCACGGTCCGGCGCAGGTCGTCCGCGGGCTCCGGCGCCGCCGGCGCGGTGCGCAGTTCCGCCGTCAGCGCGCCGATCCGGCGCGCCAGTTCGGCGATCTCGGCGTGCCCGCGGCTCATGGCCCCGGTGGGGTCGGAACCGCCGAGGGCGCGCGCGACCGCCGGGTAGAGCAGCCGCTCGTCCTTGCGCTCGTGGACCTCCAGGTCCGCCAGGAACTCCGAGAGCGCGTCCAGGGCGGCGTCCCGGCGCCGTCCGGCGGGACCGGCCGCCGCGCCCGCCAGCGCGGGAAGGCGCTCGATCCGCGGCCACAGCGCGCGGTGCTCCTCGTCCAGCCGCCGGACGAGTTCGGCCTCGTCGCCGCGCAGGCGCGGCGCCCGGTCGCGGCCCGGACCGAGCACGCGCAGGGCGGACAGGATCGCCGCCACGTCGATGCCCTCCTGGAGCAGCGCCCCCGCCGCCGGGGTCAGGAACCCCAGCGCCGCGACGACCATCGCGGCCAGCGCGAGCCCCATCCCGGCGAGCACGCTCTGGCGCGCGACCGACCGGGTGCGCCGCGCGATCGCGAGCGTCTCGGCCAGCCGCTCCAGGCGGTCCACGGTGATGACCACGTCGGCCGCCTCGGACGAGGCCGTGGCGCCGCGGGCGCCGAGCGCGACGCCGACGCCCGCGGTGGCCAGCGCGGGGGCGTCGTTGACTCCGTCGCCGACCATCACGGTCGGCGCGCGGGCGCTCTCGTCCCGGGCGACCTCGACCTTCCCGGCCGGCGACAGGCCGGCGTGCACGGCGTCGGCCCCCACCAGCCGGCCGATCGGACCGGCGACGTCCGCGCGGTCGCCGGTCACCATCACCGCCCGGCCGATCCCCGCCCGGCGCAGCAGCCGGAACGTGCGCGCCGCGTCGGGCCGCACGCGGTCGCGCAGCAGCAGGACGGCCGCGAGCCGGCCGTCCACGCCGACGAACACGGTGATCGCGCCGCGCGCGGCGGCCCGGCCGCGGACCCGCTCCAGCCACGCCGGGTCGGCCCGCCCGGCCCAGCTCGCCTTGCCGACGCTCACCCGGTGGCCTTCGACGGTTCCCCGCACCCCCTGCCCGGCGCGCTCGGCGACGTCCTCC
>NZ_JBEZJP010000570.1:0-4054 GCF_040653175.1 Actinomadura sp. NPDC048032 | reverse complement strand
CGCCGCTCCTGGACTGGATCGCCGAGCGGCTCGGCGAACCCGTGACCATCGAGACCATGGCCGCGCTGCGCCTTCAACTGGTCGCACTCGCCCGCGAACACGAGCGGCGGCTGGGCCGCCAGCTCGGCGGCGACTTCGCCTACTTCGGCCGGATCGTCCCAATCGGGCTGCTGGAGAGCGGGGAGGGCGCGCCACGCGTCGAGGTCCCCGATGACGGCGGAATTACTCACCCTGAAAGGCTATGGCACGGCCCGCCCTGCGTGGACGGAAAGGCCCGCGCGCCGGGGGGCTCGCGGGCACCGACGCGGCAGGGCGGCCCCGTTCGCGGGGCCGCCCGTCGCCGATCGTGCGGCGGGACGCCGCTCGGACCGCCCGGTCAGGCCGCCCGGGACCCGGCCGCGGCCGGCTCTCGCGCGGTGCCGTGGCCGCCCGCGAGCGCCCGGCGGCCGCTCAGGTCCGTCTCGCCGGCCAGCTGGCGCAGCCGCCGCAGCGAGCGGTCGGTGATCTGCCGGACGCGGTTGTGGCTCAGCCCGTAGCGGGCGCCGATCTGCGCGTACGACAGCGGCTGCCCGCTGTCCATCCCGAACCGGGCCCGCAGGATCGCGGACTCGCGCTCGGGAAGCCGGTCCAGCAGCCGTCCGAGGCCCTCGATGTCGTCCAGCGCGAGGATCTCCGCCTCCGGGGTGACGGCGTCGGGATCCTCCAGCAGGTCGCCCATGGGCGTCTCGCCGGCGTCGTCGACGGTCGCGTCCAGGCTCGCCGGGTCGCGCCGCCAGCGCAGCAGCTCGTCGACATGCTCGGCCTCGGCGCCGACGGCGCCCGCGAGCTCCTCGCGGGTGGGTTCCCTGCCGAGCTCGCGGCTGAGCTGGCGCTCCGCGCGCCGCAGCCGGGACAACTCCTCCTCCACATGGACGGGCAGGCGGATCGTGCGGGCGGTGTGGCTCAGCCCACGGCCGATCGCCTGCCGGATCCACCAGGTGGCGTAAGTGGAGAACTTGAAGCCGCGGCGGTAGTCGAACTTCTCCACCGCGCGCATCAGCCCCAGGTTCCCCTCCTGGATGAGGTCGATGAGGGGCAACGAGTCGGTCGGGTACTTCCGGGCTATCGAGACGACCAGCCGCAGGTTGGCCTCGACGAAGCGCTGCTTCGCGCGCAGCCCCGCCGCGGCCAGCTCCGCCAGCTCCTCGCGGGACGCGCCCTCGGGCACCGTCCCCTCCTCGAGCAGCTGTTCGGCGTACAGGCCCCCTTCGATCGCCTTGGCCAGATCGACCTCCTCCTGCGCGTCGAGCAGGGGAGTACGGCCGATCCGGTCGAGGTACGCCCCGACAAGATCCTTGTCGGGGACTTCGACCCTGTCGCCCTTGGTACGGGTTCCAGCCATCCTGACCCTTCTCCGGTGCGATCTCCCTAGGAGGAGAACGCCAATTACCGCTCTGTGATTCCCAGGTGGGGAATACTGCGAGGCTGTAAGCCGCTCTACGTCGTGATACCCCGACTGAGGAGAAACCGACATGGCGACGGTCACACTGACCGCTGAGAACTTCGACGAGGTGGCTCAGGGCGACGGCATCGTGCTGGTCGACTTCTGGGCGGAGTGGTGCGGCCCCTGCAAGAGGTTCGCGCCCGTGTTCGAGCGGTCGGCGGACAAGCACGGGGACATCGTCTTCGGCAAGGTGGACACCGACGCCGAGGCCGAACTGTCGGAGCGCTTCGGCATCCGGTCCATCCCCACGCTGATGGCGATCCGCGACGGCATGATCGTGTTCGCGGAGCCGGGCGCGCTGCCCGAGTCGGTGCTGGAGAACGTGATCGAGCAGGTCCGCGGCCTCGACATGGAGGACGTCCGCCGGCGCGCGAAGGCCTGACCCGCGCCCGCCGGGTTGCGCGGACGAGGCGCGCGGCGGGCGCCGCGGAGGCGCGTGGGCAAAGAAGCGGACGCCGCCGCCCCTTCACCGGCCGGCATGGTCGATGATGGACGGATGCTCGCCGATGTCGTCCGATACCTGGTGTGCCCCGTGTGCGGAGCCGACCTCGAACTGGCCGACCGCCGCCTGGTCTGCCCGGGCGGGCATGCTTTCGACGTCGCGCGACAGGGATATGCGAACCTCCTGCCGGGCAACGCCCGCCCGGGGACGGCCGACACACCGGAGATGGTCCGCGCGCGGGACGAGTTCCTGACGGCCGGCCACTTCGCGGTTCTCGCGGATCGGCTGGCCTGGAGCGTTTCTCGCGCCGCGCCCTCTTTCGTCCTCGACGCGGGAGCCGGGACGGGGCACTATCTCAGCCGCATCCTCGACCGGGCGCCGGACGCCGTCGGCCTGGCCTTGGACATCTCCAAGCACGCCGCCCGCCGCGCCGCGAAGGCGCACCCGCGCTGCGGCGCCGTCGTCGCGGACCTCTGGCGCCCGTTCCCGCTGCGCGATGGCGCGGCCGACATCGTCGTCAACGTGTTCGCCCCGCGCAACGCGACCGAGTTCCACCGCGTGCTCCGAGACGACGGGCTGCTACTGACGGTGACTCCGTCACCCCGGCATCTCGGAACACTCGTGGAGCCCCTCGGTCTGCTCTCGATCGACAAGCACAAGACCGAGCGCATGGACACCGCGCTCTCCGGCTACTTCAAGCTGGACGCGCGCCAGGAGCTCGAAACCGAGACCGTCCTGACGCACGGCGAGGTGATCACGCTCGTCGGCATGGGGCCGAGCGCGCACCACGTCCCGCCGGAGCAGCTCAGGGAACGGCTGGACACGCTGCCCGAGCCGCTGCCCGCGCCGCTGTCGTTCGTCCTGTCCACCTACCGGCGGCTGGAGTAGGCGCGTCCCCGGCCTGCGTGATCTCCAACAGCACCTGCGGGGTCTCGCCCGGCTCCGTCACCTCCTCGACACCCGGCACATCGAGAGCCTCGTAGCCGAACGACGCGGTGAGCGAGCGGGCCACCGTGCTCAGCAGGAGGCGCTGGAGAGCCTGGCCGGCGCGAAGCCATTCCGCGGGGGAGTCCCCCCGCGTGGTCAGCACCGCCCGCTGTCCCGCCGAGTGAGGCGCCGGGGGAAGCCGCCGAAGCGCGGCGCCTTCGAGCCTCGCCTCCCCGGCCAGCTCGTCGACGACGGGAGACGGAGGGCAGGCGCCCGCGGCGGACGGATCGCCACGGAACGGCCGGAGCGTCGCGGCGTAGAGGAGCCGCTCCTCGCGGGACACACGGTGCCGTCCGGCCAGGCGCACGGAGGCGAGGACGGATGGACGTCCGGCATCGGGAAGCAACCGGACGACGGCTTCGTGACCGAGCTGCGCCGCCGCCAGACGCAGGTTCACCAGCGCGGCGCCGCTGCTGAGGTGGAGGCCCCGCCCCGCCGGATCGTTCTTCGGCCGGAACCTGTCAGGGTCGGCGTGCACCTCGATCAGTCCGGACACGACCTTGAACCGCCAGGCATGGACGTCATGGACCGTGGGCCCCATCGTCGCGGCGACCACGAGGCGCTCTGCCGAGACGCGGGCGGCGGCGGGCACGTTCACGGGCGTTCCTCCTGACCTCGGGCGACAACCGACCCGGGAGCCACCGCCGGCCCCAGGGGACATTTCGCCGGGGGAGAGCGGTCAGGGCACGGTACCCCACTGTGACCCGAAGCACGTAGAGCGTGAATGGCGAGGTCAGCGCGCTCGATGGTGGGGTGGGTGAACAAGGGGGCCGGCTTCGCGGACCCCGCGATTTGACGGTCCCGGCGAGCCGTCTTAATGTCTTCCTCGCCCCAAGGGGACGCGGGACGCCGAGAGGCGGCCGGCCCTGGGGAGCAGGTCGCTGAAAATGGTTCGAGCGCCGCTCGGACTGTTGTAAGATGGCTTGCACAGCCCACAACGGGATGCAGGACGCCGCAAGGTGGCCGGCCCGCAGGGCGCCTCCCACGGAACGATCTCTCTGAGTCTCTGGCTTGGTGTCGTGTCGTCGCGTGGGGGACGGGCACACCTTCGACGGTCAAAAAGATCTTCGCAGATCGACTTGACAACGAGGATGAGTCACGGGCGGCTGCGCACCGTCAAGCGCGAGATCGCCCGCATCTAC
>NZ_JBEZJP010000569.1:0-4063 GCF_040653175.1 Actinomadura sp. NPDC048032 | reverse complement strand
GGCTCCTCTGACCGGGCCGGTGCGCGACCGCCGCTGGCGCCCCCGGCGGGCCGGACGACGACCGCGGCGACCGTGACGCTCATGCGGACGACGGCCGAGGAGATGGGCGAGCTGGGCCGCAGGACGGGCAGGGGGTGCGGGTGCGGCGGGCGTAGGCGCGGGCGGCGGCGGCCATGCCGGCGCCCCAGGCGAAGTAGGCGGGGACGGCGACCCAGAAGAACGCCTCGGGCAGGGCGAGGCCGCCGTCGGGCGGGAACGGGTTGCGGCCGTGCAGCCGCTCCCAGGACATCTGCAGCAGCATGAGCCCGAAGTAGATGACCAGGCCGGCGGAGATCGCGGCGCCGGGCCACAGCACCAGCCGGCGCGGGACGCCGCGCCCGGCCGCGCCGGGCACCCAGCGCGGCCAGGTCCGCCCGAAGGAGTGGACGAGGGCGAGGGGCAGCAGGCAGCCGCCGAGCACGAACCCGGCCTCGAACAGCATCGCCGAGGCGCCGGCGGCGAGCGGCGACTCGGCGAACCCGACGACGGCCTGGGCGGCGATGCGGGTGAGGCATCCGGCGACGGCGAGGTAGGCGGCCGCGTACGCCCAGGCGGGTGTGCGGAGCAGGGCGCCGGCCGCGGCCGCGGGGCGCGCGCAGGCGCCGCAGGCCGGTCCGGTGCGGGTGCGCGCGGTGTAGGCGCGGGCGGACAGGGCCGTCATGGCCCCGGCGGCGACGACCGCGGCCCGCGACAGCGCGCCGAGCGGGTAGAACCCCAGGCCCAGGCCGGGCAGGACCGCGCCGACCGCGTCCAGCAGGAGCATCGCGCCGGAGGCGACCAGGCACGCCGCTGCGGCCCAGGCCGCGCCCGCCAGGGCCAGGCGCGCGGCGCGGGGCAGGCGGTCGGCGCGCGGGGACGCGAGGAGCGCCAGCACGAGAGCGGCGGCCCCGCACAGGCCGGCGCCCGCCCATCCGGTGAAGGCGACGAGGTCGGTGCCGATGGGCGACATGGCGTGGGGCCGATGCCCCGCCGCCCAGTACGCGCGCAGGGCGCCGTAGGCGGTGACCCAGGCGAGCGCGGCCGCGGGCAGGCGGCGCCCCAGGGCGTGCGGCGAGAGGCGTGCGGCGAGCGTGGTGGCCATGGCGACGATCGTGGCCGCGGCGGGGCGGGCGGGGCCTCCCCGCCGCGGCCGAGACCGCTCCCCCGCGCGGGGGAAGAGGCGGCCGGCCGAGCCGTCCCCTCACCCACTGGGTTCGTGCGCCGTCGCGGGCTGGTCCCGGCTCCCCTGGTCAGACGGTCAGACCCGGAAGGGCCGAGCCGTGTAGGCGGCGCGGGCGGCGGCCAGGCCCGTGCCGGAGGAGGCGCCCGTGACGAAGGCGACCTGGGCGGTGAAGTCGTAGGTCGGGTTCATGAGGTGCCTCTCGTGACGAGGACGGTCAGGTGGGCGGGGCGGCGGCGTACTCCTCGTCGGTGACGGGGGCCAGCCAGTGGACGACGTCGTGGTCGGCGTCGCCTTCGTTGATGGCCAGGTGGACCATGAGCCGGTTGGGTGCGGCGCCGTGCCAGTGCTCCTCGTCGGCCTCGAACAGCACGCGGTCGCCGGGCCGGATGACCTCGACGGGGCCGCCCCGGCGCTGGCACAGGCCGATCCCTTCGGTGACGAAGACGGTCTGGCCCAGCGGGTGGCGGTGCCAGTGGGTGCGCGCCCCGGGCATGAAGTGCACCAGGTTGGCGCTGACGCGGGACGGGGCGGGCGCCGCGGCGACGGCGTCGATGTAGACGTCGCCGGTGAACCAGTCCGCGGGGCCTTTGGCGGTGTCGATGGTGCTTCGCGTGATCTGCATGGCCGTTCCTTGTCTGCGGGTGGTGTCAGGGCTGGAGCAGTGCCTTGACGGCGCGGCGCTCGTCCATGGCCCGGTAGCCCTCGGCGACCTGGTCGAGGGGGAGGGTGAGGTCGAAGACGGGGCCCGGGTCGATCCGGCCGGTCAGGACGAGGTCGATCAGGTCGGGCAGGTAGCGGCGCACGGGGGCGGGGCCGCCGCGCAGGCCGACGTGGGAGAAGAACAGCTCCTGCCCGTCGAGCTCGACGCCGTGGGGGACGCCGACGAAGCCGACGTCGCCGCCGGGCCGCGCCGCGTGCAGGGCCTGGCGCATCGCCTCGGCGGTGCCGACGCATTCCAGCACGCTGTCGGCGCCGATCCCGCCGGTCAGCTCCTTGATCCGGGCCACGCCCTCCTCGCCGCGCTCGGTGACGACGTCGGTCGCGCCGAACGCGCGGGCGAGCTTCTGGCGGGGCTCGTGCCGGGACATGGCGATGATCCGCTCCGCGCCCATCTCCCGGGCGGCGATCACCGCGCACAGGCCGACCGCGCCGTCGCCGACGACCACGGCGGTGGAGCCGGGCCTGACCTCGGCGGCGTCGGCGGCCCACCAGCCGGTGCCCATCACGTCGGAGACGGCCAGCAGCCCCGGCCAGAACTTCTCGTCGGGCGGGCCGTCGGTGGCCACCAGGGTTCCCTGGGCGTTGGGGATGCGGACGTAGTCGGCCTGGCAGGTGCTCATGAACTCCCGGTTCAGGCAGTTCGACTGGAAGCCGTTGCGGCAGTTCGCGCAGGTGTTGTCGGAGGTCGCGAACGACCCGACGACGAACTGGCCCGGCTTCACCGAGGTCACCTCGGATCCGACCTCCTCCACGAAACCGACGTACTCGTGGCCCATCGGATGCGCCGCGTCGGTCGGCTCGGCGCCGCGGTAGGGCCACAGGTCCGAGCCGCACACGCAGGTGACCGCGGTGCGGATGACCGCGTCGGTGGGGTGGAGGATCTTCGGGCCGTCCAGGGTCTCGAAACGGATGTCGCCGGGGGCGTGGATCACTGCTCCGCGCATGGGAAGGTTCCTTTGCTTTCGCGGCGCGGCCGCGCGAGAGGTGCGGGCGGGCGCCTAGTGCGGTCCTTTGCCCGGCGGGCCGGGTGGCGAACCACGCTGGGGCCGGGCGCGGGGCCCCTGCCGTCACGTGCTGGACCTGCGGCGGGAGCACCACGCCTCCCAGGTAACCGCGTCTCGGCGCGCGTAGCGAGGCACCGTCGAAGGGTGTACCGGCAGTACATGCCTGCGGCCGCGGGCAGCGCGTAACGTCGAGGTGTGGACAACCGTGAAGAGGTCCGCGAGTTCCTGACCTCGCGGCGCGCGAAGATCACTCCGGGGCGGGCGGGGCTGCCGCCGGGTTCCCGGCGCCGGGTGCCGGGGCTGCGCCGCACGGAGGTCGCGGCGCTGGCCGACATGAGCGTGGAGTACTACGCCAAGCTGGAACGCGGGAATCTCGCGGGCGTCTCCCCGGCGGTCCTGGAGGCGCTCGCCCGGGCGCTGCGGCTGGACGACGCCGAACGCGCCCATCTGCTGAACCTGGCTCAGGCCGCCGACGGCACCGAGGCCCTCACCCGTCCCCGCCGCCGCCCCAAGGGGCAGTGGAAGCCGCACCGGAGCCTGCAGTGGGCGCTGGACGCCGTCACGGCGGGGCCGGCGTTCGTCCGCAACGGCCGCATGGACATCGTCGCCGCCAACCAGCTCGCCCGCGCCTTCTACGACGACGTCTACGCCACTCCCGGCAACCAGGCGAACCTGGCGCGCTTCACCTTCCTGGACCCCGCCGCGCGCCGCTTCTACCCCGACTGGGACCTGGCCGCCGACATCACCGTCGCCATCCTGCGCACCGAGGCGGGCCGCAACCCGCACGACAAGGATCTGCACGACCTCGTCGGTGAGCTGTCCACCCGCAGCGACGGGTTCCGCACCCGCTGGGGCGCCCACGACGTGCGCCACCACGGCAGCGGCACCAAGCGGTTCCACCACCAGGTCGTCGGCGACCTCACGCTCGCCTACGAGGGTCTGGAGATGGCCGCCGAGCCGGGTCTCACCCTGACCATCTTCACGGCCGAGCCCGGGTCCGCCTCCGAGGAGGGCCTGCGCCTGCTCGCCTCGTGGGCCGCCACTCCCCGGACCGCCTCCCCCGCGCCGCGCCCGGGCGCCTGACCGTCCCCGGACTGCAACGCGTCCGCCGCGCCTGCCGCCGGACCATCGACTGGTC
>NZ_JBEZJP010000568.1:0-4075 GCF_040653175.1 Actinomadura sp. NPDC048032 | reverse complement strand
CAGCACGATGCCGGAGACGGTGCGGTTGACGACGTCCCTCGCCTTCGGTCCGTCCTTGGAGATCTCGATCGGGGGCACCTTGTCCGCGAGGTCGGGGACGCGCCGGAGGTGACGCAAGAGCGCCGTGGTGTCCTTAAATGGCCTATGGGGAAGGGGTTTTATGTCCTCCGGGTGAGGACCAGGCAGGCCCCTGCCAGGAACAGCGCCGTGAACCCGCCGAGCAGCGCCCAGTCCACGGCCGGCGACCGCGAGAACGTGTCACCGTAGGAGGCGAGCAGAGGCGGCCCCAGCGGCGAGCGCCCGCTCGCCCAGAGCCGCTCCACCCCGAGGCTGTGCCCGAGGCCCTCGAAGGCCCACCGGTTGGACATGGCGCAGCTCAGCCACCGTCCCGGCGCCGCCATCACCGGGACGGGCAGGATCGCGCCCACGAACAGCACCTGCGGGAAGCAGAGCATCGGCAGTGCCATCGTGGCCTGGGCCGGGTCGGTGACGGCCGCCGACACGAGCAGGCCCAGCGCGAGCGCCGCCAGCGAGCACAGCAGCAGCGTGACGAACAGCTCCCCGTACGTCCCCCACCCCGCCGCGGGCAGCCGGTCCAGGACCCGCAGGACGCCGAGCACCAGCGCGTCCACCACGGCCAGCAGCGGCAGCAGGACGGTCGCCTTCGCCAGCACGTAGGGCGCGATCCGCAGCCCGGCGAGCCGCTCCCGCCGCAGGACCGGCAGCTCGCCGCAGATCTGCGGCAGCCCGTAGGTCAGGCCGAAGAAGAACCCCCCGAAGGCGATCCAGAAAAGGATCATCACCGTCGCGGCGGGGCTGGGGGACTCCGGCGAGAAGGCCCCCGGCCGGAACAGGACCGCGAACATCGCCAGCACCATGAGCGGCGACCCGAGCAGCACCGCGAGCGTGAGCCGGTTGCGGGTGAACAGGTCCAGGTTGCGCCGGGTGAGCAGTGCCCACTGCCGGAACGCGGTGATCGCCGGGCCGGTCTCCGGCCCCGACGCCGATGTCGACGCCGGTGCCGGGGGTGCGCCGCGCCCGCGCGCGCCGAACCGGCCCGTCCACTCGTGCGCCTCCCCTTCGGCCAGCCGCAGATAGATGTCCTCGATCCGGTCCGCCTGGAACCGCTCTCGCGCCTCATCCGGTGCTCCGTAGAAGACCAGCCGCCCGTCCTGGGCGAGGACGGCCACCCGGTCGCACACCAGGACGTCCGGCGGATGGTGCGTGGTGATCACCACCGTGGTCCCCGAGTCGGCGAGCCCGCGCAGCAGCCGCATCAGGTCGGCCGAGGTCGCCGGGTCGAGGCCGGAGGTGGGCTCGTCCAGGAAGAACACGCGGGGCCGCGTCAGCATCTCGACCGCGATGCTGGCCCGCTTGCGCTCGCCGCCGCTCAGCGACCCGACGCGCTGCCCGGCCCGCGCGGTCAGCGCGAGCGCCTCCAGGACGCCGTCCACGGCGCGCTCGGCGCGCTCGGGGGGCGTCCCCGCGGGCAGCCGCAGCCCCGCCGCGTAGCGCAGCGTGCGCCGCAGCGGCATCTCCAGGTGCACGATGTCGTCCTGCGGCACGTAGCCCAGCGAGCCCGCGGCGGGGCCCGCCGCGCCGCCGTCGTACCTGACCTCGCCCTCGGCGGGCGGCCGGACGCCCGCGATGGCGTCCAGCAGGGTGGTCTTGCCCGCCCCGCTGCCGCCGATGATCGCCACCAGCTCCCCGGCGCCGATCGACAGCGACACCTCCCGCAGCGTCCGCCGCCCCCCGGCCGCTCGCTGCCCCACCTCGCGGACCTCGATCATCTGTCCTCCCGCCGGGCGACCCCACCCCGACGATGGACGATCTTCCGATGCGCGTCCAGCCGCCGGATCCGGTCAGTCGGGGGCGTCGTCGTCGGGGTCCCCCGCGGCGATCCCGGCGAGCGTCCGCAGGGCGCGGGCGAGGACGTCCGGCGGCGGGGACGCCAGGCCGATGCGGACGGCCCGCGGGGCGGCAGCGCCCCCCACGACGAAGGCGGCGGCCGGGGTGACGGCGATGCCGCGCCGGGCGGCCGCCGCCACGAACGTCTCGGCCCGCCACCGCTGGGGCAGCTCCCACCAGCAGAAGTACGAGCAGGGATCGGACCGGACGGCCGCGCCCTCCAGGCACCGGGCCGCGATCCGCTGCCGCGACGCGGCGTCGGCGCGCTTGGCCCGCACGACCTTCTCGACCGTCCCGTCGGCGATCCAGCCCGCCGCGGCCTCCAGCGCGAACCCCTGCGGGCCCCAGGCGCCGGAGCGCAGCGCGGTGGCGACGCGCCCGGCGAGCGCCGAGGGCGGAACGGCGAAGCCGAGACTCAGACCGGGCGCGAGGCGCTTGGAGAGGCTGTCGACCAGGACGGTGCGGTGCGGGGCGTGCACCGCGAGCGGCTCCGGCCCGCCGTCCGGAAGGAACGCCCAGACGCGGTCCTCCACGGCGTGCAGGCCGAGCCGCTCCAGCGCGCCGGCCAGCTCGGCGCGGCGCCGCTCCGGCATCGTGGTCCCGCGGGGGTTGTGCAGCGTCGGCTGGACGTAGACGCCGCCGAGCGGCGCGGCGCGATGGGCCTCGGCGAGCGCGTCCGGGCGCAGGCCGTGCTCGTCCATCGCGATCGGGACCGGCGTCACCCCGAGCCGGGCCGCGATCCCCTTGATCACCGGATAGGTCAGCGCCTCCACGCCGAGCCGGCCGCCCGCGGGCACGAGCGCCGCCACCGCGCCCGCGACGGCCTGCCGGCCGTTCCCCGCGAACAGCACGTCGGAGGGGGCGGGCCGCAGGCCGGGCGAGGCCAGCAGCGCCGCCGCGGCCTCGCGGGCGGCGGCGGTCCCCGCGACCCCGGCGGGGCCGAGCGCGGTGGCCAGGACGTCCGGGCGGCGCAGGCGCTCCAGCCCCTCGGCCAGCAGGGCGCTCAGGCCCGGCGCCACGGGGTGGTTGAGCTCCAGGTCGACGCGCGCGGCGGCGGGCTCGGCGAGCGCGGGCCCCGGCGGGCGCTCGGCGGCGCGGACGAAGGTCCCGCGCCCGACCTCGCCCACCACCAGGCCGCGCCTGGCCAGCTCGCGGTACACGCGGTTCGCCGTGGAGCCCGCGATGCCCCGGCGCCGGGCGAAGGCGCGCTGCGGCGGCAGCCGCTCGCCCGGGCGCAGCCGCCCCGCCGCGATGTCGGCGGCCAGCTCGTCCGCGACCCGCCGGAAATCGTCCACCTGAACCCCATATTGCACCGAGAACAATTCTCTTATTGCACCGAGGATACCCCGACTTCTACTCTTGGAGAACTTCAAGTCGTCTGGAGCGCAATGATCTCGTTCGGGGCCGTCGCGGCCATCGCCCTGTTCGCCCTCGGCCTCGTCCTCACCCCGGGGCCCAACATGATCTATCTGGTGTCGCGGTCGGTGACGCAGGGCCGCCGCGCCGGGCTGATCTCGCTCGGCGGCGTCGCCGCGGGGTTCCTCGTCTACGTCGCGGCCGCCACCGCGGGCCTCACCACGGTCTTCACGCTCGTGCCGCCCCTCTACACCGCGATCAAGCTGGCCGGCGCCTGCTACCTGCTGTGGCTGGCGTGGCAGACGCTGCGGCCCGGCGGCACGACCGCCTTCACGCCCGCGGACCTGCCCGCCGACCCGCCGCGCCGGCTGTTCACCATGGGCCTGGTCACCAACCTGCTCAACCCCAAGATCGCCGTCCTGTACGTGTCGCTGCTCCCGCAGTTCGCCGACCCCGGGCGCGGCAGCGTCGCCGTCCAGATCCTGCTGCTCGGCGCCGTCCAGGTCGTGATCGCCGTCACCGTCAACGCCCTCATCGTGCTCGGCGCGGGCTCCATCGCCGCCTTCCTCGCGCGCCGGCCCGGCTGGCGGCGCGCCCAGCGCTACCTGATGGGCTCGGTGCTGGCCGCCCTCGCCGTCCACATCGGCCTGCGCCCCGCGACCGCCTGACCCGCCGCCCCGCGCCGGACCTTGCCATGATGGGCCGCGTGGATCTCGGTCCATGGGGCCGAAGACGCCAGGCTGGAACATCTCGCTGGGAGCGCCGGTCGTGAACAGCAGCATCGCTTGCTTGCCGGCGAGGGCCGCGTTCT
>NZ_JBEZJP010000567.1:0-4090 GCF_040653175.1 Actinomadura sp. NPDC048032 | reverse complement strand
CCGACCTCGCGGACAAGGTGCCCCCGATCGAGATCTCCAAGGACGGACCGAAGGCGAGGGACGTCGTCAACCGCACCGTCTCCGGCATCGTGCTGCACGGCGACGACCCGGCGAAGGCCCTGGACTCGGCGGCCAAGCAGATCGCCGCCGCGACCGGCCGGTCGATCGCCGAGTGACGCCGTGGTCGTCGACGTGACGAAACGGAAACCCGCGCAGAGCGGACCCGCCCGCGCGGTCCGGCCGGACGCGCCGCCCCGGTGGCGGGAGCGCTGGCGCCGCCGGACCACGCCGTGGACGTTCGCGGGCCCGGCGGCGGCGCTGCTGGCGCTCTTCTTCGCCTATCCGCTGCTGGCCGGCCTCTACCAGAGCTTCACCGCCGACCGCGACGGCGTGACGACCTGGGTCGGGCTGGCCCAGTACCGCCGGATGGCGGCGGACCCCGTGTTCTGGGCCGCGCTGCGCAACACCGGGCTGATCCTCGCCGTCCAGGTCCCGGTCATGATCGGGCTGGCGCTGCTGCTGGCGTTCGGGCTGAACCAGTCCTGGCTGCGGCTGCGCTCGGGCTTCCGCATCGCCTACTTCCTGCCCGCCGTCACGATGCTGGTCGCCTACTCGGTGGTGTTCCGCGTCCTGCTCAAGACCGACGGCGGCCTGGTGAACCAGATGCTCGGCGCGGTGGGCCTGCCCGCGGTCGACTGGCTGAACGGCCCCGGCTGGGCGCGGCTGGCGCTGATCGGCTCGATCACCTGGCGGTGGACGGGCTACAACGCGGTCATCCTGCTGGCCGGGCTCCAGTCGATCGCCCGGGAGCAGTACGAGGCGGCGGCCATCGACGGCGCCGGGCCCCTCACCACGTTCGTCCGGGTGGTCATGCCGCAGCTGCGTCCCGTCATCCTGTTCTGCTCGGTGACCTCGACGATCGGAACGCTCCAGCTCTTCGACGAGAACTACGTCCTGACCGGCGGCGGACCGGGCAACGCCACGACCACGCCCGTCCTCTACCTCTACAAGGTGGGCTTCGAGCAGCTCGACTTCGGCTACGCGGCCGCCCTGTCCTGGGTCGTCGTCGCGGTCATCGGGCTGATCTCCTACGCCCAGTTCCGCTTCTTCGGGAAGGAGAGGTCGCGGTGATCCCGGCCGCCGAGGGAAGGGGCCGCCCCCGCGCGGGCCGCGCGCTCGCCCTGCTGCTGCTCCTGGCGGGCGCGCTGATCAGCGCGGCGCCGTTCTACTGGATGGTGGTCGCCTCCACGCGCGACGACTCCGAGCTCTTCGCGTCCCCGCCGCCGTTCCTCCCGGGCGGGCGGTTCCTGCACAACCTGGTGGAACTGGAGCACACGATCGGCTTCGGCCGCGTCATGCTCAACAGCGCGGGCGTCGCCGTCGTCTACACGGTGCTCAGCTCGCTGATCTCCGCCATGTGCGGGTACGCGCTGGCCAAGTACCGGTTCCGGGGACGGCGGCTGCTGCTCGGCGCCGTCCTGGCGACCATGATGATCCCGTTCCAGGTGCTGCTCGTCCCGCTGTTCCAGATGATGGCGAGCCTCGGATGGGTCGACACCTACCAGGCGGTCATCCTGCCGTTCCTGGCCAACTCGTTCGGCATCTTCCTCATGCGCCAGGCGTTCCTCGCCTTCCCGGACGAGCTGATCGAGTCGGCCCGCATGGACGGCGCGGGCGACCTGCGCATCTTCTACCGGGTCGTCCTCCCGGTGGTCCGGCCCCAGTTCGGCGCGCTGGTCATCTTCACCTTCATGACGCAGTGGAACGCCTTCCTGTGGCCGCTGCTGATGCTGAACACCGAGGACAAGTACACCGCGCCGGTCGCGCTGTACACCCTCATCGGGCAGAGCCACGTCGACTACTCCGGGCTGATCCTCGGCTCCTTCCTGGCGACGCTCCCCCTGATGTTGATCTTCTTTCTGTTCCAGAAGCAGTTCGTGTCCGGTCTGTTGGGAGGGGCGGTCAAGGGATGATTCGGGTGCCGGGGCTGCTCTACGGCGGGGACTACAACCCCGAGCAGTGGCCCGAGGAGGTCTGGGCGGAGGACGCCCGGCTGATGAACGAGGCCGGGGTCAACCTGGTGACGGTCGGCGTGTTCTCGTGGGCGCGGCTGCAACCGGGCCCGGACTCCTGGGACTTCGGGTGGCTCGACCGGCTGCTCGACCTGCTCGCGGGGCACGGGATCGCCGCCGACCTCGCCACCGCCACCGCGTCGCCGCCCGCCTGGCTGGTGCGCCGCCACCCGGAGATCCTGCCCGTCACGGCGGACGGCGTCCGGCTGGAGTTCGGTTCCCGCCAGCACTACTGCCCGTCCTCCCCGGTCTACCGGGAATCGGCGACGCGGCTGGCCCGCATGATCGCCCAGCGCTACCGGGCCCATCCGGCGGTCGTGCTGTGGCACGTCCACAACGAGTACGGCGACCACGTGACCGAGTGCTTCTGCGCCGCGTCGGCGGCGGACTTCCGGTCCTGGCTGCGGGAGAGGTACGGCGACGTCGCGGAGCTGAACCGCGCCTGGGCGACCGACTTCTGGTCGCAGCGCTACGGCCGGTGGGAGGAGATCGAGCCGCCGCGCACCGCGCCCGGACCGGTGAACCCGACCCAGACGCTCGACTGGCGCCGGTTCTGCTCCGACGCCCTGCTCGGCTGCTACCTGGCGGAGAAGGCCGTCCTGGACGAGGACGGCGGGGGCCTCCCGGTGACGACGAATTTCATGTCGATGTTCAAGCCGCTGGACTACTGGAAGTGGGCGGCGCACGAGGACGTCGTGTCCGACGACGCCTACCCCGACCCGGCCGACCCGGCGGCGCACGTCAACGCCGCGATGAACTTCGACCTGATGCGCTCGCTGAAGGGCGGCCGGCCGTGGCTGCTCATGGAGCAGGCGCCGTCGGCGGTGAGCTGGCGCCCGGTCAACGTGCCGAAGCCGCCCGCGCTGGGACGGCTGTGGTCCTTCCAGGCGGTCGCGCGCGGTGCGGACGGCGTGCTCCACTTCCAGTGGCGGGCGTCGCGCGCGGGGGCGGAGAAGTTCCACAGCGCGCTCCTCCCGCATCGCGGCACCGGCTCGCCGCAGTGGGACCGGACGGTGCGCATCGGGCGCGAGCTCGCCCGGCTCGCCGAGGTCGCCGGCACCCGCACCACGGCCGATGTCGCGATCGTCCTGGACTGGGACTCCTGGTGGGCGCTGGAACTCGACGACCACCCCTCGTCCCGGCTCCGGCTAGGAGCTCGTGCTGTCCTGGTACGGCGCGGCGCACGCCCGCAACGCGGCCGTCGACTTCGTCCCCCGCGGCGCGGACCTGGCGCCGTACCGGCTCGTGCTGCTGCCCAACCTCTACATGGCGAGCGATGAGACGGCAGCCTGGCTCGGCTCGTACGTCGCGGACGGCGGCCGGCTGGTCTGCGGCTTCTTCAGCGGCATCGTCGACGAGCACGACCACGTGCATCTCGGCGGCTATCCGGCGCCGCTGCGGGACGTGCTCGGAGTCGTCGTCGACGAGTTCTGGCCCGTCCCGGACGACGCGTCCGTGGAGGTGGCGTTCGGCGACCGCACGGTCCCGGCGACGCTGTGGAGCGAATGGCTGGAGACCGCCGGGGCCGAGACCGCGGCCGCGTACGGGTCCGGGGCGCTCGCCGGCCGCCCGGCCGTCACCCGCAACGCGCACGGCGCCGGGCGGGCCTGGTACGTGAGCTGCCACCTGGGCGACGGCATCGGGATCGTGCTGGACGAGGCGTTCGCCGACGCGGGCGTCCGCCCGGTGCACGCCGTCCCGGACGGGGTCGAGGCCACCCGCCGCGACGGGCCCGCCGCGTCCTACCTCTTCCTGCTCAACCATCGCGACGCCGAGACGGACGTGCCCGTCCCGGACGGCGTCGACCTCCTGTCCGGCGCCGCCGTGCGGGGCACGCTGCGGCTGCCCCCGCTCGGGGCGGCGGTGCTCAGGACGGCCCACCCCCACCCCGAAAGGTGATCATGCGACGACCGCTCCACGCCCTGGCCGGGCTGACGCTCGGCTCCGCCCTCCTCGTCACCGCCGTGCCGGCGTCCTCCGCGGCCGAGCGGCGCACGGGGCCGGAGGGCTACGCCGAC
>NZ_JBEZJP010000566.1:0-4109 GCF_040653175.1 Actinomadura sp. NPDC048032 | reverse complement strand
CCTCGACCTCCCGGCCATCGCGTGGAAGACCTCCTTGAACGGGCCCTCGGCATGGCTGAGAAAGCCCTTGGACGGCGAGACGCCGTCCAGCCAGCCCTTCTCCGTGGGTTTGCCGAGGCCGAAGAGCTTGTCGACGAAGGCCCAGAGAAAGGTCCAGCCCAGGAAGAGCCTATCCGCTCGACGAACAGCCGCTCGAACTCGTCGGCGCAGCCGGTGTCGACGATGAACCGCTTCGCCGAGATGCAGCTCTGCCCGTTGTTGAGGCAGCGGGACTCCGCCGCCGTGCGCGCCGCGGCCTCCAGGTCGGCGGACGGCATCACCACGAACGGGTCGCTGCCGCCGAGCTCCAGCACGGTCGGCTTGATCTCGTCCCCGGCGATGGCGGCGACCGACCGCCCCGCGGGCTCGCTGCCGGTGAGCGTCGCGGCCTTCACCCGCGGGTCGCGCAGCACCCGCTCGACCTTCGCCGAGCCGATCAGCAGCGTCTGGAACGCGCCTTCGGGGAACCCGGCGCGGCGGAACAGGTCCTCCAGGAACAGCGCCGTCTGCGGGACGTTCGAGGAGTGCTTCAGCAGCCCGACGTTGCCCGCCATCAGCCCGGGGGCCGCGAAGCGGATCACCTGCCAGAGCGGGAAGTTCCACGGCATGACCGCCAGCACGGGCCCGAGGGGCTGGTAGCGGACGTAGGCGTCCCGCGCGTTCACGTCCGCCGGGTCGGCGGGGCGCCGGTCGGCCAGGAACTCCGCCGCGTGCTCGGCGTAGTAGCGGCACGCCTTCGCGCACTTGTGCGCCTCCGCCACCGCCGCCTTGTGCGTCTTGCCCATCTCGGTGGTCAGCATGGCGCCGATCTGGTCGGCCTCCCGGTCGAGGACGTCCGCCGCGGCGTTCATCCACTCCGCCCGCCGCTCCACGGGGACCGTGCGGTAGGAGGCGAACGTGTCCGCCGCCCGTGCGACGCGCCGGTCGACCTCCTCGTCGGTCAGCGCGTCGAAGGTCTTCTCGACCTCGCCCGTCGCGGGGTTGGTCGTGGCGATCGTCGTCATGTCGGGATGCTCCCTGGGTGTCCGGCTCGTTACCCGGGACGTGCCCGAGGCGGCCCGCAGGAAACGCCCGCGCGGACCGGTGCTCAGCCGGGGATCACGCACACCGGCGAGGGGACGCGCAGGGGCGGCCCCACCGGTGCCGGGACGCCGTCCGGCCCGATCCGGAAGGTCGCGACCGCGTCGCTGCGCTCGTTCGCCACGTGCATCCACTCGCCGTCCACGTGCAGGTCGCGCGGCCAGTGCCCGCCGGAGGGGACGTCCGCGACCGGCGCCAGCGCCGCGCCGCCGTCCAGCACCCGGTGGGCCGTCACCACGTCCGTGCCGCGCATGGAGGTGTAGACGTACCGGCCGCCGTCGCCGAGTTTGATCGCCGCGCCCTGGGCGGCGCCGCCCGCCGGCCCGGCCGTCGCGGGCGACTCCGCCACGACCTCCAGGCCCGCGTACCCGCCGGCGGGGCTCAGGACGAGGACGGACGCGGCGAGCTCCGCCAGGACGTGCACGTGCCCACTCGGGTGGACGGCCAGATGCCGCGGCCCGCACCCGGCCGGAAGGGCCGTCTCCCCGGCGAGCCGCAGGGCGCCGCCCTCGACGCGGAAGGACCGCACGAGGTCCGCGCCCAGGTCGGTCGCCAGGATCGTCCCGTCGGGGGCGTGGACGGTCATGTGGGCGTGCGGGCCCTCCTGGCGGTCGGCCCTCGGCCCGCCGCCGTGCCCCTCCACCACGTCCGGATCCCCGGCGAGACCGCCGTCGGGACCCAGCGGGTAGGCCCGGACCGTCCCGGACCCGTAGTCGGCGACGAGGAGGCGCCCGCCGTCCGGCGACACGGACAGGTGGCAGGGCAGCGCCCCCGCCTCCCGTGCCCCGATCTCCTCCAGCCGCGCTCCGGCCACCGCATAGGCCGCGACCGCGCCGCGGTCCTCCTCCCTGACCGCGTAGAGAACGTCCTTCGAGGGGTGGACGGCCAGGTAGGACGGGCAGACCGCCTCCGCCGCGAGCCCGTCGGCCCGCAGCGTCCCGTCGGCCCCCCGCACGACCCGGTAGATCCCGGCGCCGTCGCCTGCCGCGCCGGTGTACGTGCCCACCCAGAACGCCCGCTCGCCCACCCGGCACTCCCCTCGAAACGCGATCCGCCCGTCCACGGCGGCCGAGGGCGAGCCTAGTCCCGATCATGATCGCCCCCGGCGGGCGGTGCGGCCGGCGCGGCCCCGGGCGCTCGCGGATCGCTGCGCGCGCGGGGACGGCCCTGATACGGTCACGCGCGGTCGAATCTATGATCGCCGTGGGAGCGGCGCGGTGCCCGGGGGACGTTCGGCGCCCGCCCGCGGGGGTACGCCCCCGCCCCCACGAGGAGATGAGAGAGGCAATGGCTGATATCACCGAGTCGCCCGAATGGACCGCGCTGGCCGAGCACCAGGCGGCGATCGCCGGGCGGCACCTGCGCGAGCTCTTCGCGGAGGACCCGGGGCGCGCCGACCGGATGACCGTGACCGCGGGGGACCTGTACCTGGACTACTCCAAGCACCGCGTCACCGGCGAGACCCTGACGCTGCTCACGGCGCTCGCCGAGCGGGCGGGCCTGCGCGCCCGGATCGAGGCGATGTTCGGCGGGGAGCACATCAACGTCAGCGAGGACCGCGCCGTCCTGCACACCGCGCTGCGGCTGCCTCCCGGCGAGGCCCTGACGGTGGACGGGCAGGACGTCGCGGCCGACGTGCACGCCGTCCTGGACAGGATGGCCGACTTCGCCGGCCGCGTCCGGTCGGGGGAGTGGACGGGCTCCACCGGCAAGCGCATCACGACCGTCGTCAACATCGGCATCGGCGGCTCCGACCTCGGTCCCGCCATGGCCTACGAGGCGCTGCACGACTTCGCCGACGCGGGCGTCTCCTGCCGGTTCGTCTCCAACATCGACCCGGCCGACATCCTCGGCAAGCTCGCCGGCCTCGACCCCGAGCAGACGCTGTTCGTCGTCAGCTCCAAGACGTTCGGGACGCTGGAGACCCTCACCAACGCCAAGGTCGCGCGGCGGTGGCTCACCGAGCGGCTCGGCGACGACGCCGTCTCCCGCCACTTCGTCGCCGTGTCGACCAACGCCGAGCGGGTCGCCGAGTTCGGCATCGACACCGCCAACATGTTCGGGTTCTGGGACTGGGTGGGCGGGCGCTACTCCTTCGACGGCGCCATCGGCCTGTCACTGATGATCGCGATCGGCGGCGAGGCGTTCCGCGAGATGCTCGCCGGGTTCCGGGAGGTCGACGAGCACTTCCGCAGCGCGCCGTTCGAGGCGAACATGCCGGTGCTGATGGGCCTGCTCGGCGTCTGGTACACCGACTTCTTCGGCGCGCAGACCCGGGCCGTCCTGCCCTACAGCCAGCGGCTGTCGCGGTTCCCCGCCTACCTCCAGCAGCTCACGATGGAGTCCAACGGCAAGTCGGTGCGGGCCGACGGCGCGCCGGTCATCGCGCAGACCGGCGAGATCTTCTGGGGCGAGCCCGGCACCAACGGCCAGCACGCCTTCTACCAGCTGCTGCACCAGGGCACCCGGCTCGTGCCCGCGGACTTCATCGGCTTCGCCGAGCCGTTCGAGGACCGCGAGGGGATGCACGACCTGCTCATCGCGAACATGCTCGCGCAGAGCTCGGCGCTCGCGTTCGGCAAGACCGCCGAGGAGATCGCCGCCGACGGCACGCCCGCGGCGGTCGTCCCGCACAAGGTCATGCCGGGCAACCGGCCGAGCAGCACGATCCTCGCCCCGAAGCTCACCCCGAAGACCCTCGGCTCCCTCGTCGCGCTCTACGAGCACATCGTCTTCGTCGAGGGGACGATCTGGGGCATCGACTCCTTCGACCAGTGGGGTGTCGAGCTCGGCAAGGTCATGGCGATGGACCTCGCCCCGGCGCTCACCTCGCAGGAGCCGCCGTCGGACGCGCCCGACCCGTCCACCGGCGCGCTCGTGCGCAGGTACCGCGAGCTGCGGGGCCGCAGCGTCTGACCCGGCGGGTCCGGGACGCGCGGAAGGGCCCGCCGGTCGACCGGCGGGCCCTTCCCTTCGCCGTCAGGCGCGCG
>NZ_JBEZJP010000565.1:0-4154 GCF_040653175.1 Actinomadura sp. NPDC048032 | reverse complement strand
TGAGCTGCAGGTCGTAGGCGGTGTTCGCGCGGACCTTGGGGCTCGGGTGGCTCAGGCCGGGGAGGAAGGCCGCCAGACCGAGTCCGGCGACCTGGACATCGGCCTGGACGTCGGCGGTGCCGGCTCGGATGCCGGTCCGGACGTGGCGGGCGGGCCCGCCGAGGGGGCGGGGGAGCCGCCCGACGAGACTCCTGGGGAGAAACCGGGCGTATGGGACGCGGGTGAGCGGGTACCGGAGCCGGACGCCCCTTGACGACGGAGGACACATGACCGTTCACCAGGACCGACCGCCCTCTCGCGGTCCCGAGCCCGGCCCGGGGACCGGACGCGGGCCGGCTCCCGCGTCGGCCCCTGCGTCGGCCCCTGCGTCGGCCCCTGCGTCCGGCTTCGGATTCGGGGGTTCGCTCGGTTCCGTCAGGGCGCGCGCGGACCGGGCCCCGGTGCTGCCGGAGCCGCGCGGGCCGCTGTCGCGGGCCGTGGCGGACGTCCTGGCCTCGGGTTCGCCCCCGAGCCCGCTTCGCGAGGACCCGCCGGAGCCGTCGGGGATCGGCGGGCTGGTCGCCGAGGCGCGGTCCTGCGACCCCTACGGGGAGGATCTGCAGCTGGCGCTGCACACCTGCTACGAGCTGCACTACCAGGGGTTCGCGGGCGTGGACCCGGACTGGGAGTGGGATCCGGGGCTGCTGCGGCTGCGCGGGACGATGGAGGCGGTCTTCCTGGCGGCGCTGCGCCGCGACGTGTGGCAGGCGACCGGCCCGGAAGCGGCACGGGACGTGCAGGGGGCGCTTGAGGAACTCCTGGTGGAGCCGGTGGACGCGCGCGGCGTGTCCCACCATCTGCGCGACGAGGGCACCTGGGGGCAGATGCGCGAGTACGCGGCGCTGCGGTCGGTGTACCACCTGAAGGAGGCCGATCCGCACGCGTGGGTGATCCCGAGGCTGCGGGGGCGGGCCAAGGCGGCGCTTGCGGCGGTGGAGAACGACGAGTTCGGCGGCGGCCGCGCGCGGATGACGCACCAGGGCCTGTACGCCGATCTGCTGGACGACCTGGGGCTGGACCCGTCCTACGGCGCGTACGTGGACGCGGCGCCCGCGGAGATGCTGGCGACGGTGAACATGATGTCGCTGTTCGGGCTGCACCGGTCGCTGCGGGCCGCGCTGGTGGGGCATTTCGCGGCGGCGGAGATCACCACGGCGCCGTCGGCGCGGCGGATGGCGCGGGCGCTGGAGCGGCTGGGCGCCGGTCCGCGCGCGCTGCTGTTCCACACCGAGCACATCGAGGCCGACGCCGTCCACGAGCAGGTGCTGCGCCACGAGGTGATCGGCGGGCTGCTGGAGGCCGAGCCGGGCCTGGCCGGGGACGTGGTGCTGGGCGTGCGCGCGACGAGCCTGCTGGAGGACCGGTTGGGCGGCCATCTGCTGGGGAGCTGGCGGGCGGGCCGTTCGGCGCTGCGGCGCCCGCTCGCCGACGCGGTGGGCGATGCGGGCCCCGGCGCCGGGGCCGGTGTGGTGAGTGACGTGCCGGCGGCCGCGCCGGCGGCCGGGTGAAGGGGAGGGTCGGGATGATGCTTTTCAGGCCGCCGGGCGTGTACCGGCCGCAGGCCGACACCTCGCTGCTGACGCGGGCGCTGCTGAGGTCGCTGTCGCGGGCGGGGGCGCCGCCGGGGGCGCGGGTCCTGGAGCTCGGCACGGGGACCGGCGCGGTGGCGCTGGCCGCAGCGCGGGCGGGCTGCGAGGTCGTCGCGGTGGACGCCTCGTCGCAGGCGGTGCTGGCGGCGCGGGTGAACGCGCGGATGCGGGGGCTGCCGGTGCGGGTGCTGCGCGGGGACATGTTCGCGCCGGTCGCCGGGCAGGAGTTCGACGTGATCGTCGCGAACCCCCCGTACGTGGCCGGGGAGGTCGACCCGGCGTCGGTGCGGGGCCGGGCGCGGGCGTGGGAGGCGGGCCCGGACGGCCGGATGCTGCTGGACCGGATCTGCGCGCAGGCCCCCCGGCATCTGTCGCCGTCGGGGACGCTGCTGGTGGTGCACTCGGCGCTGAACGGGGTGGCGGCCACGCTGGTGGGGCTGCGCCGCGCGGGGATGCGGGCGTCGGTGGTGGCGCGGCACCGCGAGCCGTTCGGGCCGGTGATGCGGCGCCGCGCGGACGGGCTGCGGGCGCGCGGCCTGCTGGTGGAGGGGCAGCGGCACGAGGACCTGGTGGTGGTGCGCGCGGACCGGATGGAGGAGGAGGCGGCCGATGAGCCCGACCAGCGGGCGGCCTGAGACTCGGCCCGAGACCCGGCCGGAGTCGCGGCCGGAGTCGCGGCCGGAGTCCGCGAACGGTGCCGAAGGCCCGGGCGCAGAGTCGCCGGGCGGCCGGGAGCGGCGGCGGGTGCGGATAGTGCCGGGCGGGCCGGTGCTGGTGGAGGGCCCGGTGGAAGTCGTGATGGAGGACGGGTCGACGGCGGTGTCGGACCGGTGGCTGGTGGCGCTGTGCGCGTGCCGCCGCAGCCGCGCGTACCCGTTCTGCGACACCAGCCATCGCCGGCGCAGCCGCGACTGATCCCGGACGGCGGCCGGCCCCCGCCGCGACGTTTCCGCCCGGCGGGGGTCAGCCGCCGAGGCTGTCCAGGGCGGTGTCCAGCCGCTGGGCTAGGGCCTCGATCTGCTCCTCGTTGGCGCCGGTGTCGAGTTCGGCGATGACGGCGTCCCGGGTGGTGATCACCATGGCGTCCTCGGGGCCGTCGCCGCGGCTCGGGTCGGCCGGGACGACGGCGGCGCGGCCGCCGACGACGACGAGCGCGGCGCCGCGGTCGGTGGAGGCCAGCAGGGTGTGCAGGTGCTCGCTTGTGATCGTCGGCATCGGGTGACCTCCGGATCGGTTGGGCGGCGGAGCGGGGCCGGGCCGTGGGGCCGGACCGCGCCGCCGGTCGTGGTGGGTGGTGCGTGGTGGCGGAGTCGGCGTGGGTGCGGTCAGGGCTTGCGGCCGACTCCGGTGGCGAACTCGCGTCCGCGCAGCCGCCCGCCGGTGTCGTGGGCCAGTGGCGGGGTGTCGCGGCCGGCGCCGGTGCGCAGCCCTTCCAGGAACTCGGTGATCGCCTCGCGGGCGCTGTGGCGGGGCGTCCAGCCGAGCGCGTCGCGGGCCCGGGCGGTGTCCATGAG
Source organism: Actinomadura sp. NPDC048032 (assembly GCF_040653175.1). Lineage (NCBI taxonomy): Bacteria > Bacillati > Actinomycetota > Actinomycetes > Streptosporangiales > Thermomonosporaceae > Actinomadura > Actinomadura sp. NPDC048032. The sequence continues at coordinate 1,012 of NZ_JBEZJP010000565.1, read as the reverse complement.
CGGGATCTGCAGGGCCAGGTCGAGCAGGGCGGGGGAGGCGGGCACCAGGTGCAGGTTCCAGGCGGCGGCGAGCGCGGCCCGCACGCCCCGCGCGGGCAGCCGCACGATCCGGGCTCCGAGCAGGTCGGCGAGCTCGGCGGCGTCCAGGGCGGGTTCGGCGGCGAGGTTGAAGGCGCCGCGGGCCTCGCCGGTGGCGGCGAGCCGGAACGCCTGCCCGGCGTCGGCGGAGTGCAGGACCTGCAGCCGCAGGCCGGGCAGGTCCGGCACGACCGGGATGAGGTCGGGGCGGGCCAGGCGGCCGGGCAGCAGCGGCCCGGCGAACAGGCGGCGCTGCTCGCTGGCGCTCTGCCGTTCGAAGACGAACCCGGGCCGCAGCCGCACGACGCGGCAGTCGGGGTTGGCGGTCTCGAAGGCGTCCAGGAGCCGTTCGACGTAGGCCTTCTCGCGGCTGTAGGCGGCCTCAGGCCACCCGTGGGTGGGCCAGGACTCGTCGACCGCGCGGTCCTTGGGGCCGGGGGAGTAGGCCCCGACCGAGGAGGAGTACACCAGCGCGGGCACGCCCGCGCGGGCGGCGGCGTCGAACACCCGGGCGCTGCCGACGGCGTTGGCGTCCCAGGTCACCGCGGGCCGGTGGGTGGGCTGGAACAGCCAGGCCAGATGGATGACGACGTCGGCGCCGCGCATCAGGGGGACCAGGTCGGTGTCGGTGACGTCGGCCTCGGCCCAGCGCAGCTTGCCGGTCCCGGCGGGGTCGGCCTCGCGGGCGGCCCCGGGGCCGGGTTCGCGGCGGGCCAGTCCGGTGATCTCGGTGACGGCCGGGTCCTCGGCGAGCGCGCGGACGGTGCTGGTCCCGATGTTGCCCGTGGCGCCGGTGACGACGACGCGCATGGCGATCTCCCCCTCGTCGGCGGTTCGCCCGCGGGATCGTCCCCGCAGGTGGACGGCCCCATTCCCGTCCCGCGCCGATGTATGCCCGCCGCGCCGCCGGCCGGGGCCCGCGCCCGGGGCCCGC
>NZ_JBEZJP010000564.1:0-4163 GCF_040653175.1 Actinomadura sp. NPDC048032 | reverse complement strand
GACGCCGAGCGCTACACCAGGGAGCTGGCGCACGAGGCGAGGCTGCACCGCGAGGCGATCCTGTCGGACGCCAAGGGCCGCGCTGAGCAGATGCTCCACGGTCACGCCCGGCGCGAACGGGACCCGCTCGGGGAGGGCGGCCGAGTCGCGGCGCGTGTACACGGTGACGAGGTGCCCCTGCGCGGCGAGTTCGGCGGCCAGTTCCGCGACGAACACGTTCTGCCCGCCGCCGTCCGCCCCGCCCAGCCCCTTCCCGGCGGAGCCGCGCCCGGCGGCGAGGGGGCTGGCGTGCTCGGAGATCATGGCTATCTTCATCGCGTTACCTCCTGGAGAGTTCGCCGCCAGTCGCGCAGGAACCGCGCGAGCCCGTACCGGTCGACGGCGTGGGCCCGCGCCTCCTTCCCCATCTGGCGGGCACGCGGCGGGTCGGCGGCCAGGGTCCGCGCGGCGTCGGCCAGGGCGGCGACCCGCGTGGACAGCACCCCGGCCTCCGGCGGCACCGCCTCGACCGCCTCGGTGGTGGCGAGCGCCACCACCGGCAGGCCGAGCATCATGGCCTCGATCAGCGCGAGGCCGAGCGAGGTCCACCGGTAGGGGTGGACGTAGACGCGGCGGCGGGCGAGCTCCTCGTGCATCCTCGCCTGCGGCAGGTCCTCGAAGGTCCACAGCGACTCGTGCGGGATGCCGAGCTCGCCGGGCGCGCCGGAGACGTTCATCCCGAACAGGTCCACGGGGACGGCGGCGGCCAGTACCGCCAGCAGGTCGGCGCCGGCGACGCGGCCGCGGCGCAGCGGGTCGTTGATGACGACGCCCGCGCGCGGCAGTTCCGCGGTGTAGCGGTAGCCGGGGTCGACGACGCCGTGCTCGATGACGGTGGTCGGGGCGCGGCCGCAGTTCCAGAACAGCTGGTTGAAGTGGGTGACGTGCACGACGGGGATGTCGGAGCGGTCGTGCAGGAAGTGGCGGCTGTCGGGGACGACCTCCTCCGGCATGCCCACGTCGGACGGGGTCCGGCGCGGCGTGTCGTGCTCGACGTAGACGGCGGGGACGTCGCGTCCCGGGCGGCGTCCGAGCCACTCCTCGGCGAGCCGCAGTTCGTGGGGCCGCTGCAGGACGACGGCGTCGACGTCCTCGTCGCGGAGCCGTTCCGGCGGCACCTCGACCGCGCGGTCGGGCCAGTGGAAGGTGTCGGGGCGGCCTCTGCCGTCGGGGCCCCGGTCGGGGGTGACGGGGACGAGCGTGGTCTGCGGGCCGTGGACGAACGACGTCGCCCACGATCCGTGCACGTGCCACATCAGCACTCTCATCGGGCGGCCGCCTCCTCGTCCGCCGCGGCGATCTCGTCGGACGCCACGATCTCCACGGCGGCGGCGACCTCGTCGGGGCCGACCGACGACAGGCAGGGGTGGCCCTCCACGGGGCAGTCCCGGGCGCGGCTGTCCTTGCAGGGGGCGCCCTGGTCGCCGAGCAGCGCCAGCGGAACCCCGAAGGGCGCCCACCGGGCGGCGGGGACGGTCGGCGCGAACAGCGACACGACCGGAGTCCCGACGGCCGCCGCCAGATGCGCGGGGCCGGTGTTGCCGGCGACGACGGCGCAGGCGCCGCGCAGCACCGCCGCCAGCTCGGGCAGGCCGGTGCGCCCGCCGAGGTCGAGGCCGTCCTCCCCGGCGACCAGCGCCGTCAGGTCCTTCTCGTCCTTGTGGCCGGTCACGACGACGCGGCGGCCGGCCGCGACGAGCAGCCGCACCGCCTCGGCGCAGTGCCCGGGCGGCCAGGCGCGCGCGGGGACCGACGTCCCGGGGTGCACGACCACGTAGCCGGGCCCGCCGGTGAGGTGGTCGATCTCGGGCAGCGGGCCGCGGACCCGCAGCCGGGTGTCGGCGGGGGCGGGGAACCCGGCGTCCTCCACCAGGGCGAGCATGCGCAGTGGTTCGGGCATGTCGGTGTCGGGGCGGTGCCGCAGGTCCAGCAGCGATCCCGGGTAGTCCTCGCTGATGCCGCCGATCCAGGGCGTCCCGGCGAGCCGCAGCAGCAGCGCGAGCGGCAGCGGCGACTGGTGGAACGAGGTGAGGATCAGCGCCCGGTCGAACCCCCGGAGCGCCCGGACGATCCGGTCGACGTCGGCCTGCTCGACGGGGACGTGGTCCGGGTCGATCCAGGGGGCGCGCCACTCGATGACCCGGTCGACGCCGGGCAGCATGTCGGCCGCGGCGCGCCCGCGCGGCCCGCACAGCAGCACGAGCTCGTCGGCGCGCTCGGCGACGGCCCGCACGGCGGGCCCGGCGAGCAGGACGTCGCCGATGTTGTCCTGGCGTGCGACGAGCACTCTCATCGGCGCCGCCTTCCGCCGAGGACCAGGTCGACGGCGGCGTCCAGCGTCGGCGCCGTCTCCGGCGCCCGCGCGATCTCCGTGCGCAGGGTCCGGCCGGTCGGGACGAGGATGCCGCGCGCCCCGGCCGCCGCGGCGGCCTCGACGTCGCCGCCGATGTCGCCGATGACCGCGCAGGCGGACGGCGGCACCCCGAGCCGCTCGGCCGCGCGCTCCACGAGCCCCGGGCGCGGCTTGCGGCACCCGCAGCCGTCGCCGCCGTCGTGCGGGCAGAACTCCCACACGTCGATGCGGCCGAGCAGCTCCTCGACGCGGGCGTTGACGCGCCGCACGTCCCCGGCGGTGATGCGGCCCCTGGCGATCCCGGACTGGTTGGACACGACGCCGATGCGCACGCCGTGGCGCCGCAGCCGGTCCAGGGCGCGGCGGGCGCCCGGCATCGGCTCGACCCGCGCCGGGTCCCCGTTGTAGGGGACGTCCCGGATCAGGGTGTCGTCGCGGTCGAACAGCACGGCCCGCGTCCCGCCCCACGCCCGCGCCCGCCGGTGGACGACCAGGCCCCGCACGCGGTGCCAGACCGCCGCGGGCGGGATGGCGACGCTGGTGACCAGCATCCTCGTCACCTCGTCCGGCGTCCGGGGACCCGGCCGTATCCGCTCGTGGGCGAATCTCGCGGTGAGCGCCGCCCAGGTCCCCGCGGCGGTGAGCGCGACGGCCGCGCCGCGGCGGCCGCGCGCCGCCGCGGGAAGGGCGGCGACGGCGAGCAGGCCCGCCGCGGTGGTGAGCACGTGGCGGCGGAGCAGGCCGCGGCCCTCGCCCGCGCGGCGGCGCCAGGACGGGCCGTGCACGCGCCACATGAGGACGTCGTCGGCGTTGCCGGCCTGCGCCCGCACCGACGCCCAGAATCCGGCCGGACGGACCGGATGCGTCAGCCGCCGCTCCCCGAGGACGAGGCCGTGCCCGGCGTCCATGGCGCGCAGCGCCAGGTCCGCGTCCTCGCGGTAGGCGCGGCGGAAGCGCTCGTCGAAGCCGCCCAGCTCGGCCAGCAGGCCGCGGCGGTAGGCCATGTCGGCGGTGATCCAGTCGGCGTCCGCGAGCCCGGCGGTGTTCCGCTCCCAGTCCGTCGGGGCCCGGCCGTCCTGCGGCGGCGGGACGGAGACGCGGCCCTGCGAGCCGCCGGCCTCCGGCGGCAGGGCGGCGAGGTCGGCCGCCAGCCGGGCGGGCCACTTGGCCTCGGGGACGACGTCGTCGTCGAGGAAGGCGATCCACTCGGTCGTGGCGGCGCGCCAGCCCGCGTTGCGCGCGGCGGCGGGTCCGCGGCCCCCGGAGCGGATCACCCGGATCCGCTGCCCGGCCGGCGGCGGCAGCGGCAGCGGCGCGCCGGGCGCCGGGCGGTCGTCCACGACGATGATCTCGTGCGGCGCGAGGCCCGCGCCGTCGCGCAGGGCGGTCAGCAGCGCGTGCAGCGTGACGCGCAGGCTCGGCCTGCCGATCGTGGGAATGACGACGGTGCAGCTCATCGGGCGTGCACCTCCCTGCGGCGCACCGTGAACGGGCCGATGGCGAGCAGGTCGACCGGCGCCGAGCCGAAGCACTCCAGCGCGTCGCGCGGGTCGTCCACCATGGGGCGGCCGGCGGTGTTCAGGCTGGTGTTGACCAGGACCGGCAGCCCGGTGCGGCGGCCGAACTCCTCCAGCAGGCGCGCCACGAGCGGCTCGTCGGCGGCGTCGACCGTCTGGGCGCGGGCGGTGCCGTCCACGTGCACGACGGCGGGGATCCGCTCGCGCCACTCGGGGCGCCGGCGTGACCGGCCGCTTCTTCTTCTGCGGACGCT
>NZ_JBEZJP010000563.1:0-4195 GCF_040653175.1 Actinomadura sp. NPDC048032 | reverse complement strand
TGTCCCCCCCGGCCCGCGGGGCGCCGGGGGCGGCGCCCGCCCGGGGTGACCGGTGCGGGCGCCGCTGTCGTGGTCACGGCCTGCGGGTGGGATTGACCGCGTCCTCCTCGGCCGGCGTGATCGGCGTCGGGCGCTCCTCGTCGCCCTCCCTGGCGGCCTGCCGCTCGTACTCGGTGACGCCGAGGCCGTCGCGGCTCTCCTCGGGCTCCTCGATCCTCAGCTCCTCGGGCGGGTCGTTCACGTACTCCTCGGTCAGGGCGATCTGCTCGTCCTGGGTGTTGTCTCCCATGTCATCGATGTCCTCGCGGAAGTCGCGGGACTCACCGGGCTCGCGTGCCCTCATGACTCCTCCCGGTCCGGTTCGGGTTCGCTGATCGGACCGGTATCCCCGATGCCCGGCGCCCTACTCCCGGTCGCGGACGGCGACGAGGCCGCCGACGACGCCCACGTACGCGGTCCCGTCCGGGCCGAGGGTGACCGGCGCCCAGCTGTTGTCGAACCACTTGCCCGTGCCGGTGAGCACCTTGTAGGCCGTCCGGCCCGTGTGGACGTCCACCGCGGTCAGGTACCAGGCGTCGATGAGGTCCCGGCGCGGCTCCTTCGTGTAGAGGTAGAGCAGCCCCGCGGGCACGGAGACCTTGGAGACGGTGGACGGGGAGCGCTCCGCGCTCGTCCAGACCGTCTCGCAGCCCGTCCCGTCCGGTTTCACGTCCACGCGGCTGACCCCGCCCACCGACGACCCGCCCGGCGGCAGGTCGAAGAAGTTGCGGTAGCCGTAGTTGTTCTCGACGAACAGGCTGCGGCCGTAGCCGATGAGCGAGTTGTCCGTCGCGCTGGCCCCGCTTCCGAACACCGGGACCTGGCAGACGAGCCCGCCGTCCTCCGCTCGGCGGACGATCACGTGCATGCGGTCGTCGGCGTTGTCGGTGACGGCCACGTAGCCGTCGCCGAAGAACGTGGGGGTCGTCCCGGACCCCTGGTCGATCTGCCCGGGCTTGCGCCCGCTGCCCCGGTCGTACGGCTGCCGCCAGACGATCTCCGGGGTCCCGTCCGCGCCGGCCCGCATCCGGTAGAGCGCGTGGTCGGACACGACCGAGACGCCGTTCTCCGCGGCCGCGAACGAGTTCTGGACGCCCTCGCCCGCCAGCCGCGTCATCCGGACGGCCCCGGACCCGGGGTCCACCGTGCCGACCCGGCCGCCCCTCGTGATCCACCAGATCAGGCCGTTCCAGTCGGGCCCGACCGCGGTGACGGGGTCGCATTCCCCTTTCGGCCACGGGTTCGTCCAGGTGGCGCAGTCGTGGGGGAGGTGGCCGCGCAGGTCCCAGTCGTCGGTGACCGTGAAGCGCCAGGCGCCGTCCGGGCCCTTCTCGTGCGCGAACCGGCGCAGATGGAAGGACGAGTCCGCCAGCACCGCGCGGTCCTGCGGGTCCAGGTAGTAGTACGCCCCGCCCGAGGTGTCGGTGAACACCGTGTCGAGGTTCAGCGAGAACACCGCCTGGACGGTGGACGGCCTGGGCGGCAGCTCGTAGGTCGCGAGGTCCTTCAGCGTCCTCGGGTCGATCAGCCGCAGCGTGAGGTTCTGCCCGCGGGTGCACTGCGCGACGATCAGGCCCGTCCGGCGGGCGAACGTCACCGTCGAGCACAGCCCCGGCAGCCCGCCGCCCTTGGCCTCGGCGAGCACCTGCGGATCGCGGCCGAGCGGCCCCAGGAACGGATAGGTGTCGGAGGCGTAACTGTCGGCGTGCATGGACGACGTCCCCACCGGACCCTGGTGCGGGTTGGCCGGGACGGGCCGCCCCGCCAGAGGGGCCGGAGTGGCGGGCGCTCCGACGTAGGCCGGGACGAGCCCTCTGCCGGGGCCGTCGGGGATCGGATCGGCCGCCGCCGGGACCGCCGTGCCCACGAGGACGGCGGACAACAGGACGGCGAGCAGGGGTCTGCGCATGGAGGGCTCCCTTGACCGGACATCGGGTGGCCCCGGTCGCGCCCTCCGGACGACCACCGCGTCGAAAAGGTGATCGTCCGTCGCGCCCCGATGGTTACGATCCGGGGCATGGGCGTACAAGCTGTGATCTTCGACTGGGGCGGCACGCTGACCCCCTGGCACGACCTCGAACTCGCCGACATCTGGCGCACCGTCTGCGCCGCCCACCTCCCGCCGGACGCCGTCGAGAAGACCGTCGCGGCCCTCGTCGCCGCCGAGGACGAGCTGTGGCGCCGCGGCACCGAGGAGCACCGCAGCGCCACCCTCGCCGAGGCGTTCGCGATGGCCGGGGTGGAGCCGACCGAGGCCCTCCTGGACACCCACTTCGAGACGTGGACCCCGCACACCCACACCGACCCCGCCGTCCCCGGCCTGTTCACCGCCCTCCGCGAGCGCGGCATCAGGATCGGCGTGCTGTCCAACACCATCTGGACCCGCGAGTGGCACGAGCGCGTCTTCGCCCGCGACGACGTCCTCGACATGCTCGACGGCGCCGTCTACTCCAGCGAGATCCCCTGGACGAAGCCGCACGCCGAGGCGTTCCGCGCCGCCATGGACGCCGTCGGCGCCACCGACCCGGGCTCCTGCGTCTTCGTCGGCGACCGCCCGTTCGACGACATCCACGGAGCCAAGGCGGCCGGCCTGCGGGCCGTCCTGATCCGGCACCAGACCACCCACGCCTTCGATCGCCCGGGCCTCACGCCGGCCGACGCCGTCATCCACGAGCTGGAGGAACTGCTCCCGCACGTGGAGCGGTGGCACTCAGCCTGACGGCTTGGCGGCCACGATGAGGTCGCGGGAGATGGCCTGGTCGACGCGATGGCGGAAGCCGCGGTAGGCGTCGGAGTCCCGGACCTCCAGGCCGCTGGCCGCGAGGATCTCGGCGAGCTGCTCGCGGCGGCCGACGAAGGTGTTCCAGGAGATGCCGACGGCGCCGCCCGGACGCAGCAGCCGCGTCCACTCGGGCACGGCGGACGTCAGCAGCTCCACGGGGCTGCGCGACAGCTGGGGCCCGCCCCTGCGGCCGGGCTGCGCCCCCTTCGGCCGGCTGCCGTGCTGGACGCCGTAGGGGGCGTCGGTCACGATCAGGTCGAACGACGCCGGGCGGAAGAACCTGCCCGCGCCCAGCGAGTCGGCGTTCACGACGGTGATCTCCATCGTCTCGCCGCTCTTGTAGCGCTCCTTGGACGCGCCGAGCGTCACGTGCAGGCGGCGCCCGAGGACGGCCTTCTCGCGGCGCACGTTGGTGATCTCGGCCTGGTGCTTGACCCGGTTGTTCTTCAGCCAGGTCTTGATGAAGGCCGCGTAGGCGTCGAAGTCCTTGCCGTCGATGTCCATCCCGGCGGCGTCCAGCCCGTACATCATCGCCTGGTTGAGGGTCGTCCCCCGCCCGCACATCGGGTCGAAGACGCGGGGACGCCCGGTCACCAGGTCCAGGGGCGAGTCGGTCGCCATCGCCGTGACGTTCAGCAGCAGCTTGGTGAAGTACTCGTTGGTCTTGCCCGAGTACTTCTGGATGGTGAGCAGGTCGCTGCCGAACAGGTCCAGCGGCTGGAGCGCGACCGGGCGGAGCAGGTCGCCCTCGATCTGGAAGAGCGCGTAGAGCGACGACAGGTTCGACAGGAGGCGCACGTCCTGCTCCGTCAGCCCCTCGGCGGAGAACGTCACATAGGGGACGCCGCCGATCGCGGTCTCCTCGATGTCGCGGACGCGCCCGCCGAGAGCCCGTTCGCTGAACACCGCCAGTTCCGCCTTGACCAGATCGGCGGCGGCCTGGGCATAGACCCGGTTGTGCGAGGGGGAGACGAGAAGGCCGTACGCGGTCATTTGGTGGACCCTACTGGACCCCGGGCGCGAAGACCGCCGTGACGGACGCTTCAGGCGGCCTCCGCGCGGTCCCCGGACGGGCGTTCCCGCCCGGTCAGGCCGCTCGCGCCGCGCGGTCCGCGGGCGTCTCGCCGCTCTCGGCCGGAGGCTCGGGATCGGGATCGACCGGGGCGGCGGGCAGGGCCCGCGCCTCTTGGGCGGCGGGCAGCTCCGGCGCGTCCGGACCCTCCACCGGAGGAAGATCCGGAAGGTGCCGCGCGGCGGCGTTCAGCAGCTCCCCGACGCGGCTCTTGAGGCTGGCGAGATCGGCCCGCGCGACGTCCGCCTGCGCCTGCGCCCTGCGCGCCTGGCGCCGCGCGGCGTCGCGCTCGGCCGCCAGCC
>NZ_JBEZJP010000562.1:0-4216 GCF_040653175.1 Actinomadura sp. NPDC048032 | reverse complement strand
GGAGGTCACCCAGGCCACGCTCTCCCGCGACCTGGTCGAGATCGGCGCGGTGAAGCTCCGCGCCGACGACGGCAGCCTGATCTACGCCGTGCCCGGCGAGGGCGGCGAGCGGATCCGCCGCGCCCGCACCGGCGCCGCCGAGACCTTCACCGGCCGGCTGTCCCGGCTCGCCGCCGAACTGCTCGTGTCGGCCGAGGCGTCGGCGAACCTGGTCATGGTGCGGACCCCGCCGGGCGCCGCCCAGTACCTGGCCTCGGCGATCGACCACGCCGAGTGGCCGTCCGTCCTCGGCACGGTCGCGGGCGACGACTCGATCCTCGTGATCGCCCGCGACCCGCACGGCGGGGAGGACCTCGCCCAGGCGCTGCTGCGGCTGACCGGCACGCGCGAGCGACGAACCCAGGGGCCGCCGGGCGGCCCCGACCCCGACCCGTCCTGATCCGCGGGACCCGGCGGATTCGCCGTACGCTGTTGCGGACGCAGCCGCCAGGCGATCCACGCGGGGGGCAATCCGTGCCGTGCCCGGCAGAGGCGGCATGGTGAGATGGCAGTTGACCGAACGACCAGCGGTGGGAAGTAGAGGATTCTCCGTGACCAAGGCACCGACGCGGCTGTGGGGCGGCCGGTTCGAAGGCGGCCCGTCGGACGCGCTCGCGAGGCTCTCGGTGAGCGTCCAGTTCGACTGGCGGCTCGCCCCGTACGACCTGATGGGATCGCGCGCGCACGCCCGCGTCCTCAACCGGGCGGGCCTGCTCACCGACGACGAGCTGGAGCGCATGATCGGTGCCCTGGACGACCTCGAGGAGGCGTGCCGCAGCGGCGAGTTCCGCCCCACGGTCGCCGACGAGGACGTCCACACCGCCCTGGAGCGGGGCCTGCTGGAGCGCCTCGGCGCCCTCGGCGGCAAGCTGCGCGCCGGCCGCAGCCGCAACGACCAGGTCGCCACCGACCTGCGCCTGTACCTGCGCGACCACGTCCGCCAGATCGTCTCGCGGCTGGTGGAACTGGAGACCGCGCTGATCGCGCAGGCCGAGCACAACCTCGGCGTCGCCGCGCCCGGCATGACGCACCTCCAGCACGCCCAGCCCGTGCTGTTCTCCCACCAGCTCCTCGCGCACGTCCAGCCGCTCACCCGCGACATCGACCGGCTGCGCGACTGGGACCGCCGCGCCGCCGTCTCCCCGCTCGGCTCCGGCGCCCTCGCCGGCTCCTCCCTGCCGCTGGACCCGCAGGCCACCGCCGCCGAGCTCGGCTTCGACGCCGCCGCGCCCAACTCCATGGACGCCGTCGCCGACCGCGACTTCGTCGCCGAGTTCCTCTTCGCGGCCGCCCTGATCGGCGTGCACCTGTCCCGCCTCGGCGAGGAGGTGTGCCTCTGGGCCTCCCAGGAATTCCGCTGGATCGAGATGGACGACACCTACGCCACCGGGTCGTCGATCATGCCGCAGAAGAAGAACCCCGACGTCGCCGAGCTGGCGCGCGGCAAGGCCGGCCGCCTCATCGGGCACCTCGTCGGCCTGCTCACGACCCTCAAGGGCCTCCCGCTCACCTACAACCGCGACCTCCAGGAGGACAAGGAGGGCGCGTTCGACTCCGTCGAGACGCTGCTGCTCGTGCTGCCCGCCATGTCCGGGCTCATCGCGACCATGCGGGTCAACACCGAGCGGCTGGAGGCCCTCGCCCCGGACGGCTTCGCCCTCGCCACCGACCTCGCCGAGCTGCTCGTCCGCCGCGGCGTGGCGTTCCGCGACGCCCACGAGGTCGTCGGGCACCTCGTCGTCTGGTGCCAGGTCAACGACAAGGACTTCGACGACCTCACCGACGAGGAGCTCGGCAAGGTGTCGCCGCACCTGACGCCGGACGTCCGCGAGGTGCTGAACGTCCAGGGCGCCCTCGCGTCCCGCAAGGCCTACGGGGGGACGGCGCCCGACCGCGTCCGCGAGCAGATGGGCGCGCTGCGCAGCCTCGTCAACGGCCACGCCGCCTGGGCCGCCGGCTCGGACTCCTGACCCGGCGGGACGGGGGCGGCCGCCGCGGTGCGGACCGCCCCCTAGGCTGGTCGACCGGCGAAGCTGTTCCCTAGACCACGGTGAGGCGATGGACGGAGCGTTGCTGCCCCGCGAGTTCTTCGACGGCCCGGTGGAGGAGGTCGCGCCCGCGCTGCTCGGGCACGTGATCAGCCACCGCACCCCGGAGGGGGAGGTGGCGGCCCGGCTCACCGAGGTGGAGGCCTACGCGGGCCCGCTGGACCCGGCCTCGCACGCCTACCGGGGCCGGACCCGGCGCAACGAGGTCATGTTCGGGCCGCCCGGGCACGTCTACGTCTACTTCACCTACGGCATGCACTTCTGCATGAACCTCGTGTGCGGCCCGGACGGGACGTCCATGGCGGTGCTACTGCGCGCCGGAGAGATCATCGCGGGGGAGGACGTCGCACGGGCGCGCCGTCCGCGCTCGACCGTCCGCGACCTGGCGCGTGGCCCGGCCCGGCTCTGCCAGGCCCTCGGCGTCGCCCGCGAGCAGAACGGACTGGACGTGTGCGCGCCCGGCGGACCGATGGCGGTGCTCAGGGGCGAGCCCGCCGATCCCGCACTGATCCGCAACGGCCCCCGGACCGGCGTCAACGGCGCCAAGGAGGTCCCGTGGCGGTTCTGGATCGACGGGGATCCCAGCGTGTCGCCCTACCGCCCCCACGTCCCGAGGCAGCGCAGGAAGATCACCGCCGAGGGCTGACCCGGCGCGGTCACCAGGCCGGCCGGTAGCCGCCCCGCCACGGCGGACGTTGAATATCGTTGGCGTGACAGCCGCCCGCCAGTGCAGCCTGGGGGCGTACACCGAATGCAAGCCGGAGACGAGGGAGACCGTGACCGACATCCTGGATGATCTCGCGTGGCGCGGCCTGATCGCGCAGTCCACCGACCTGGACGAACTGCGGGCCTTGCTCGCCGCGGGACCGGTCACCCTCTATTGCGGCTTCGACCCGACGGCGCCCTCGCTGCACCTCGGCAACCTCATCCAGATCCTCACGCTGCGCCGCTTCCAGAAGGCCGGGCACCGGCCGATCGGCCTGGTCGGCGGTGCCACGGGCCTGATCGGCGACCCGAGCGGCAAGAGCGCCGAACGCGTGCTGAACTCCGAGGAGACCGTCGCCGGCTGGGTCGACCGGGTCCGCGGGCAGGTGTCGGCGTTCCTCGACTTCGACGAGGGGCCGACCGCCGCGACGATGGTCAGCAACCTCGACTGGACCGGCCCCATGTCGGCCATCGAGTTCCTGCGCGACATCGGCAAGCACTTCCCGGTCAACCGGATGCTGGCCCGCGAGACCGTCCGCGCCCGGCTCGACTCCACCGGTATGAGCTACACCGAGTTCAGCTACGTCCTGCTCCAGTCCATGGACTTCCTCGAGCTGTACCGGCGCCACGGGTGCCGGCTGCAGACCGGCGGAAGCGACCAGTGGGGCAACCTCACCGCGGGCGTCGACCTGATCCGCCGGGTCGAGGGAGGCAGCGCGCACGCGCTGACCACGCCGCTGCTGACCAAGGCGGACGGGTCCAAGTTCGGCAAGACCGCGGGCGGCGAGACCTACTGGCTCGATCCCGAGCTGACGTCGCCGTACGCGTTCTACCAGTTCTGGATCAACGCCGACGACCGGGACGTGGAGAAGTTCCTGAAGTTCTTCAGTTTCCGTCCCCACGAGGAGATCGAGGACCTGGTCAAGCAGGGCGCCGACCGTCCGGCCGCGCGGGCCCCGCAGCGGGCGCTCGCCGAGGAGATGACCACGCTCGTGCACGGTGCGGACGAGACCGCGCGGGTCATCGCGGCCTCCCGTGCTCTGTTCGGGCAGGGTTCCCTGGAGGAACTGGACGAGCGAACGCTGCAGGCCGCCCTCTCCGAGGTGCCGCGCGCGGAGGTGCCCGCGGGAGAGCTGCCGCCGGTGGTGGACCTTCTGGTGGCGTCCGGCCTGTGTAAGAGCAAGTCGGAGGCACGCCGTGCCATCGCCCAGGGCGGCGCCTACCTCAACAACGCCAAGGTCGAGTCGGAGGACGCGGTGCCGGCGTCCGCCGACCTGCTCCACGGCCGCTTCCTCGTGCTGCGGCGCGGCAAGCGCAACGTGGGCGGCGTCGAGGTGACCGCCTCCTGAACCGCCTCCCGACCGCCCGCCCGGACCCTGCTCGCCCCGGCCGTGACCCGCCGCCTCATCGACGCCTTCGTCACC
>NZ_JBEZJP010000561.1:0-4238 GCF_040653175.1 Actinomadura sp. NPDC048032 | reverse complement strand
GCCGTAGACCGCGGCGAAGGCTCCGTAGGCGGTCGGGCGGCGCGCGGCCGGGACGAGATCGGCGACCGCCGCCCGCATCGTCGATTCCTGTACTCCCATCGCCGCGCCCCACAGCGCCGCGCCTGCCAGCACCGGGAGCAGCGAACCGGCGAACGCCAGCGCGGTGCCGGCACCGGCCAGCACCGGCAACGCCACCAGGACGCGCAGGCCCCACCGGTCGAACAACCGGCCCGTCGCCAGCGCCGCCACCGCGTCGGTCGCCATCGCCCCGGCGTACACCAACGGCACCGCCTGCGGACTCACCAGGTGTGCCTGCACCAGGTGGAACCCGATGAGCCCGAACGTGGCGAAGCCCGCCATCGTGACCGCCGAGAACACCGCGTAGCGCCAGAAGACCTGGCCCAGTCCCGCCAGCGGCGAGACGCCCCGCAGCGCCGCGGAGCCCGTCGCCGGAGCCGGTGCGGGCACGCGTCCCACACCTTCCTCATAGACCTGCGGGTCGGGGACGCGGCGGGCGAGCCAGACGAGAACGACCAGGACCGCGAGGCCGGGCACCGCCAGGATCCCGAAGCCGAGGGGGTACCCGTGCAGGGCGACGGCCCCGGCGACCAGCAGCGGTCCCGCGAACGCGCCTGCTTGGTCCAGCGCTTCGTGCACCGCGAACGCCGTCCCGCGGCCCATCGGGCTGCCGGCATGGGAGAGCAGCGTGTCCTTGGCCGGGCTGCGCGTCGCCTTGCCCACCCGTTCGGCGACCACGAGCGCGCACGCCCCGGCCAGCCCGACCGGCAGCGCCAGCGCGGGCACCGCCACGACCGTCAGGCCGTACCCGGCGATCGTCCAGGCCCAGTACCGGCCCGACCGTTCCGCCGCCGGGCCGCTCACCAGCCGGAGAACCAGGCCCGCCGCCTCGCCGGCACCCGTCACCACCCCCACCAGGACGGCGCCGGCGCCGAGCGACCCCAGGAACGGACCGGTGATCGATCGAGCCCCCTCGTAGACGACGTCCGCCAGGAGACTGACCACACCGAAGACCACGACGAACCGCCACGGCGACAGCGCCGGAGCCCATCCAGGAGTGGTCGGCTCGGCTCCGGTCCCCGAATCGGGGTGCTCGGAAGCGCTGTCGCCAGCCATGGGCTCTCCCACCGGGCATGCACGAAGGACACCAGGTAGGGACTGTTGGCGGAGCCCCGTAGCGGCACCGCGGTTCGGGTACGGCGAGCCCCACCGCCGCAGACGTCCTTCTCCGAAGTGAAGCGGAGTCTTAGGACCGACCGTAACGACACGCGCTCCAGCATGGCAAGGCACCCGCATCGACCCAGGCGTGCAGCGTCGAGCGCCACGCGCGCGGTCCGCTGCGCGGGGTCAGGGTCGGTGGATCCGCTGGTAGTGGGCCTTGACCTTGGCCCGGTTGCCGCAGCCGCTCATCGAGCACCAGCGGCGTCGGCCGCTGCGTGAGGTGTCGAGGAACCACAACACGCAGCCGGTTCCCTCGCAGTGCCGCAGTCGTCCAGGGGGCGCCGTCCTGAGCAGGTCGAGGTAGGCCCTCGCGGCCAGCCAGGCGGGCCGCCACGCCTCACAGTCCAGTTCCAGGCGCTCGCTCGGAGCCCCGTCTTCGAGGTGAAGCCGCAGCCTGCCGTGCGCGAGGACGGTGTTGACCTGGTCATCGGCTCCTTCGTCCAGAGACAGGCGGATGGCCGCCCGGGCTGCCCGCAGCGGTTCTGCGCAGCGCTGGGGGTCGTCGACCTCCAAGCCGTGTTCCTGGAGCCACTCGGCAAGGCCGATGGGGTCGGCCAGTTCGTCGTGCACCACTCCGTCGGCCGGCCATCGCGTGTTGACCAGGTCCAGAGGCAACGGTTCGCCGGTCAGAGGTCTGCGCGCCATGGCGTCATTCTAACCGTCTATAGCCATTTGACAAGTTAGATGTCTCATGACACCTTCCTAACCGCTACAGGGCACTTAGATGGTTAGGGGAAGTGGATGCGGCGAGATCGCGTGGCAGGTGCGGCGCTGACGGCGCAGGCGGTGTCGTTCGGCCTGAACTTCTCGGCGGGTGTCTTCTTCGCGCCGGCGTCCGCCTCCTACGGGCTGTCCGCCGCGACGCCGGCGATCGCGGCCGGGATCGCCATCGCGCTGACCGGCCTGGCGCAGCCCTTGGTGGGCGTGCTGCTCGACAGGGTGGGACCGAGGCTGGTCCTGCTGACCGGACTGACTCTGATCTCCAGCGGCTACGTGGCCTTGGCGGCCGTCCAGCAGGCCTGGCAGTTCGTCGCCGCCTACGTGGTCCTCGGCGGCCTGGGCTTCGCGGCCTCGTCCAGCCTGGCCGTCACCACGCTGATCGGCCACCGGTACGGTGACCGGGCCGGTCCGTCCCTGGCCCGCGCCTCGGTGGGCGTCAACGTCGGCCAACTGCTCGCCCCCTGGGCGGCGACCCTGCTCCTGGAGCCGGTCGGTGTACGGGGGACGTACCTGGCGCTCGGCCTCACCGGCCTGGTGGTCACCGCCGCGCTGGCGACGATCCTGCCCCGGGATGACCGCGGGGGGAACGCTCCCGCACCGGCCGCCGCCGCTCTGCGCGGCAGGGGCCGCGTGCTGACGTCCTTCGCCCTGCACTCGGCGTCGCTGTACATGCTGGTCCTGCTGCTGCCCAAGTACGCCACCGAGCTGGGCTGGTCGGCCGCGCACGCGGGACGGCTGATCACCCTCAGCGCTCTCGCCGCGGGGCTCACCTCACTGGCCACCGCCCGGCTGCTGCACCGGTTCGGCCCCGAGCCGCTGCTGCGCACGCTGCACCTGGTCCGCGCCGTGGCGCTGGTGCTGGCGGCCACCGCCACCGAGCCGGCCGTCCTCGTCGCGGTGGCGGTGCTCTTCGGCACGGCCTCCTTCACCGTGATCCCGCTGACGATGACGCTGCTGACCCGCGGCCTCGACCGGGCCCGGCTCGGCCGGGCGCTGGCCCCGGCATGGCTGATCCACCAGCTCTCGGCCGGTGCCGCGCTGGCCTTGGCCGCCGCCGTCCACGCCCTGTCCGGCAGCTACCGGGGCGCCTTCGCCCTCGGCGTCCTGCTCAGCCTCACCGCCGCGGCGCTGGTCGCGCCCGCGGCCCGCGAACCCGTGGCGACCGCCACGCGATCCCGATGAACACCGCGAAAGGACACAACGCGATGACCACCCGGCACCACACCGTCAAGATCCAGGGCCTGGACGTCTTCTACCGGGAGGCCGGCGACCCGGCCGACCCCACGCTGGTGCTGCTGCACGGCTTTCCCACCAGCTCGGCGATGTTCCGCGACCTTCTCCGCGACCTCGCCGGCGACTACCACCTGATCGCGCCCGACCACATCGGCTTCGGCCAGTCGGCGATGCCCGCGGTCGACGAGTTCGACTACGGCTTCGAGAAGCTCACGGAGATCACTCTGGAGTTGCTGGAGAAGCTGGGCCTGGACCGCTTCGCCCTCTACATCCAGGACTATGGCGCACCGATCGGCCTGCGCATCGCCAGCCGGAACCCGGAACGCGTCACCGCGATCATCAGCCAGAGCGGCAACGCCTACATGGAGGGCTTCACCCCGTTCTGGGACGTCCTGTTCGCGCACGCCAAGGACCGCTCGCCCAACGAACCCGCCGTCCGCGGACTGCTGGAGCCGGACGCCACCAAGTGGCAGTACACGCACGGCGTGCCCGCCGACCGGGCGGACCGGCTGTCCCCCGACACCTGGACCCTCGACCAGGCCTACCTCGACCGTCCCGGCAACAAGGAGATCCAACTCCAGCTGTTCTGGGACTACCAGTTCAACCTCGACGGCTACCCGGCCTTCCAGGAGTACTTCCGCACCCACCGCCCGCCGGTCCTGGTCACCTGGGGCGGCAACGATGAGATCTTCGGCCCCGACGGCGCCCGCGCCTTCGCCCGGGACCTGCCGGACGCCGAGATCCACATCCTCGACGCCGGACATTTCGCGCTGGAGACCCACGGTCCCGAGATCGCCGCCCACATCCGCGACTTCCTCAGCCGCACCCTGCGCTGACGCGGGCGCCGACGATCCGAGCCAACTGATCCGCCGGTTCTGGCGGGGGCCGCCCCTGGGAGGGGAGGGGCGGCCCCCGTTCAGGCCCGTTCCGTTCGCAGGCCTTAGGAGATGTTGACGACGCCGTTGCCCATGAACAGCAGCGGGCCGGTGACCGCGTTCTTCGCCGGGGGCGTGCCCAGCAGCGCCTCGACGCGCTCGACGACCTCG
>NZ_JBEZJP010000560.1:0-4304 GCF_040653175.1 Actinomadura sp. NPDC048032 | reverse complement strand
GGTGTGGGGGGGGGGGGGGGCGGGGGGTTTGCGCGCCGGGCGCCGCCGCGGTGCCCGCGCCCGGGGGCACTGCGGGCGCCTCGGGTCAGTAGTGCGGGTTGTTGGTCTGCGGGATCTCGATGCTGATCGGCATCTTGAAACCGGACAGGTAGAGCAGGGCGCCCTGGCGGAGGATCTCGTCGAAGGCCCAGTAGAGCTGCCGCAGCTCCTTCGGCGCCTTCGTGAGGTCGAGCAGGCCTTCGCGGACGGCGACGAAGGGCGGCCAGAGGTTCCGGATGAGCGGGTCCCACAGCGGGTCCCGCGGGATCTTCAGCCATCCGGCGATCTCGTCGCCGAGCATGAAGCGCGTGAGCGAGCCGAGGATGGGCTTGGTGAGGAGCCCGCCGTCGATCGTGGAGCCGAGGTTGAGCAGGATGTCGGCCAGCTTGACGCCCTCGGGGGTCGGCGCGAGCACCGGGGTCAGCACCTGCTCGGCCTGGGAGTTCGCCTCGTTCCACGACTTCGGGAGGTACTCGTCCCTGATGCCGAGCATGTGCCCGGCGAGCTGCCAGGACAGCAGGAACGCCTCGGACTCGGCGTCCGGGATCGGAACCTTCCACCGGACCAGGTTCTGCATGACGGTCGTGGGCAGGCTGTGCCAGGTGACCATCATGTCCGCCTGGCTGATCGGGATCTTCTCGTCGGCCGCCTTCGTCCAGTACGGGGACTTCGGCAGCAGGTGCCGCACGGCGGCGTGCACCAGCCGCGTCTTGACGCAGGTGACGATCATCTCGCCGTCGGGCTCGAACGCCTTCTCGGTGCCGATGTCGTAGCCGAGCTTGGCGGTCTTGGTGATGCGGTCCTTCATGTCCGCGCCGCCCTTGGAGTAGTAGACCGCGCGCGCCTCCTTGGGGATGGCCGTGCTCATCATCCCGCTGGCGAAGCCGTAGGTGACGCCCAGGTAGAGGCCGCGCTTCTCGTTGAACTCGAACGCGGTGGCCAGCTTGCCCGGGTCGGCCCACTCCGGCAGCCGGCGGGCGCGCTCCATGAAGTCGCGCAGATCCGCCGGCAGCCCGTCCGGCAGCGGCTGGCCGTTCCTGGTCCACGTGCGCAGCAGCTCGTTGACCCTGGGCACGTCGCCCCGGTCGAGCAGCGAGGCGACCAGCGCGTCGGCCTCCGGGTCCCACACCCACCGCGGGTCGGCGCCCGCGCCGGCGCCCGCCACCGAGCCCTCGGGCGACCACGTCCACAGGGGGGACGCCTGCGCCGGCGAGGCGACGCCGAGGGCGCCGAGCGCTCCGAGCGCCCCGCCGGTCATCAACACGTTGCGTCTGCTGGGTCTGTCCATGCCTTCGCTCCTCCTGGGGGCCGGAGGCGTCCCGCCGATCGCGAAGCCGGCCACCCCCGGGTTTCCTGAGCTGACCGGAACACTAGACCCTTATTGGCGTCGTGCCAATAGCTGGCGATCAGCGGAGCGGGAAGCCGAGCTCGCGGCCCTGCTCGCGCAGCTCGTCGCGGGCGGAGGGGTGGGCGACGTTGTCGATGATCTGCTGGGCCTGGGAGGCGGCGTCGTTCCCCCACACGGTGGCGGCGCCCCGCTCGCTGACGATGTAGCTGTGCTGGAACGAGGTGACCGGACCGGAGAGGCGCGGGATGACGGTCGAGACGTCCGCGCGCGGATGCCAGGACGGCAGGGCGATGACGGCGTGCCCGCCGGGGGAGTGCAGCGCGCCGACGACGAAGTCGGTCTGCCCGCCGAAGCCGGAGTAGATCACCCCGCGGACGCGGCTGGCGTTGGCCTGGGCGAACAGGTCGACCTGGAGCGCGGAGTTCACCGAGACCATGCGGGGACGGCGGGCGATGAGGCTCGGATCGTTGGTCTTCTCGGTGCGCAGCATCCGGATCCGCTCGTTGCGGTCGGCCCAGGCGTACAGCTCCGGACCGCCGAAGGCGAAGGACGCGGTGATCGGCGTCGCGGCGTCGAGCGCGCCCGCCTTCTCCAGCGCCAGCACCCCGTCGCTGAACATCTCCGACCAGACGCGCAGCCCCCGCCGGTCGAGCAGTGACGAGAGCACGGCGTCCGGTATGGCGCCGATGCCGAGCTGCAGGGTGGCGTCCTGCGGGACGAGCCGGGCCACCCGCTCGCCGATCTCGTGGGCGACCTCGCCGGGCGGCCGGGGGACCGGGGTCGCGAGCGGCTCGTCGTCCTCGATCGCCAGGTCGATCTCGTCGGTCGACAGGACCGCGTCGCCGAACGTGTAGGGCATGCGGGGGTTGAGCTGGGCGACGACCAGGCCGCCGCGCGCGCGGACCGCCTCGATGGCCGCGGGCAGGATGTTGACCTCGATGCCGAGCGAGACGGTCCCGCCGACCGGCAGGGAGGTCTGCACGATCACCACGTCCGGCGGCAGCGAGTCCTTCAGCAGGTTCGGCACCAGCGACAGCCGCGACGGGAAGTAGCGGAGGTTCGCGCGGCCGCGCATCCCGGCGCCCACGAAGGGCGTCTCCAGGTCGACCCCCTCGCGCTCCGGCAGGTCCAGCTGGGCGTTGAGCATGAACAGGCGGTACTCGGCGACCGCGGAGTCCAGGAGCCGCAGGGCCCGCCGGGGGGCGGCGAAGTTGCCGCCGGCCACGATCCGGGGCCGTCCCGGCAGCCCGGCCAGCACCCGTGCCAGATCCTCCTGGGAGACAACGCGCATCGAGATCCCTTTCCGAGAGACTTCACGACCAGGTCGCGGCGGGTCCGCGTGGCCAGTCTGCCCGACCGGCGGGACGGCGCCGGGGCCGAGGGCGGCGACGCCATGGGCGGCGATGAGTTCGCGGCCCCGCCGCGGTCAGCACCTGTGACGCATCCCCACGCACGAGGAGCGACATGTCTCTCGATCTCTTCGCAGGCATCCCCGTCACCGACTACGCGGAGGCGCTGCCGTGGTACGAGCGGTTCTTCGGCGCGGAGCCGTCGTTCCTGCCCAACGACGTCGAGGCCGTCTGGGAGGTGGCCGAGCACCGGTACGTCTACATCGTGCAGGACCCGGAGCGGGCCGGGCACGCCCTGGTGCTCGCGTTCGTCGACGATCTCGCCGACCGGGTCGCGGGGGTCGCGCGGCGGGGCATCCCGCCGGCGGGACGCGAGGAGTACGGCGGCGGCGTGACCAAGGTGGTCTTCCGCGACCCGGAGGGCAACGAGATCGGTTTCGGCGGCGCCGGCTGACGCGCTAGGCCGCCCGCCTCCCGGCGAGGTGCCGCAGCTCGGCGGCGCACATCATGAGCCTGCGCACCGGAAGGTGCCGGGCGTAGTGGTCCAGGTCGGCGCCGAGCGCGAACACGTGCACGGGGACCCCGGCGCCGCGGCCGGACTCGACGGCCTGGCGCAGGGCGGCCAGGACCGCCGGATGCCGGGTCTGGTAGGCGGCCGAGACCAGGTGGTTCCCGCGGTCGGCGGCGAGATAGAACTGGATCAGGTCCTTGGTGCCGACGAACAGCTCGCCCGCCCCGGAGGCGCAGAAGTCGGCCGCCGAGTGCACCGCGGCCGGCGTCTCGACGAAGACGGCGAGCGGCGTCTCGTCCCCGAGGCCGAGGAACCGCCGCAGCCGCACGTACTCGTCGCGGTCGTTGATGAACGGAACGGCGAAGCGCACCCGGTCCGCGTCCGCGCCCAGCCGGTCCCGCAGGCGGGCGCGCAGCGCCCGGAAGGCGTGCGGGTAGCGGCGCTCCCGCAGCAGCCACCGGGCGCCGTGCCGGCCGAGTTCGGGGTTCGGCTCGTCGTCCACGTGGGCGCCGGACGTGATCTTGGCGGCGTCGTCGGAGCGCAGGTCGAGGAGCCTCATGATCAGTCGCTGGCCGGGCAGGAGCTCGCGCACCATCGGGCACAGCTCCGACGCCACGGCCGCGCCGTAGCGCTCGGCCTCCCGGACGCCCTCCCGGAGCGAGTCGATCGGGCTCAGCCCGGCGGAGAAGCAGACGAACTCCTCGCGGATGAAGAAGGAGTCGGCGTGCTCCACGCGCGGTGCGAGGGCGTTGGTCGCCCGGATGTCGGTGGTGTCGGCGACGACCACGCAGATCGACTCGACGCCGCCGAAGGCGGCGGCCGGGCGCCCCGGGGCGGGCGCCGCCGGCGCGGCCTCGCCGAGGACGACCGACGCGCGGTCGAGCAGGAGCGTGGCCTCCCCGGCGAGCGATTCCAGATCGGACGGCGCGACGCGCAGCACGGGGATTCCGCGGGAACGGCAAAGGGATTGCATGTGGCCGGTCCGGCCGCCTTTGGCGCAGATCACGGCGGAGCAGGCGACGATGGGGGCCGGTCCGACAGCGGGCGGTCGCCCAGC
>NZ_JBEZJP010000559.1:0-4330 GCF_040653175.1 Actinomadura sp. NPDC048032 | reverse complement strand
GGTCAGCGTGCCCGAGCCGAGCGGCGACCACGTGCACCGGGACGCCCGCCAGGAGCAGAGTCGTCGCGTGGATGTGGCGTAGGTCGTGGAGCCGGGCGTGCGGTAGAGGGGCGGCTGGTGCCGCCCCGTCTTTGGGCTCGTTGTGAAGCTTGATCAGGGACGTCATCAAGGACGAGACGGTGTCTGGGTGGACTGGCTCTCCCCACCCGGTAGCGAACACGTAGCTGTCCTCCTCCCTGGCGGCCCCCCTCCAGGACGCACCGACCTTGAGCTTGTCCGCGAGCTGGCGCTTACGGTGCGCCTTGAGGGCGACGACCGTCCCGGCGTCGAGGCTGACCACACGTGACCGGCCGCTCTTGGTCGTCCCCTCGATGCGCTCGCCGGCGATGAACGAGGCCGAGCCCTTGATATGGACGGACGCACCCTCCAGATCAAGGTCACGCCATCGCAGATTGAGCAACTCCCCGCGCCGCGCGCCCGTGTACGCGGCCAAGTGGAAGAACGCGGATAGCCGGTGAGTTTCGGCGACCTTGAGGAAGGTCCGCAGCATCGCAGGGGTCCAGATATCGCCCGGTTCGGGGTGGCCGAGACGAGGCCGCTTGGCGCGCTCGACCGGGTTGGACGGGAGGATCTGGTCAACCAACACGGCGTCACCGAACGCCTTACGGAGCACCGCGTGAACGTAGGCCACCGTCCGAGGCGAGAGCCCCGCCCCCTTTCGGCCGCCTACGGTGACGAGGTCGCGGTAGAGCTTGGTGATCTGGCCAGGCCGGACAGCTTGGAGCCGTAGACCCCCGATGTTGGGCTTGACGTGCCGGTCGATCAGATGCCGGTAGTCGGCCAGGGTCTTGGGCTTGATCTCAACCGCGTGAGCGTCGAGCCACTCGTCCAGGTACTCGCCCACGGTGATGGCGTTGCGGTCAATGTACTCACCGCGCCGCGCCTTGACCCGTGCTTCGTCGCGAGCCTCCTTGGCGGATGACTCGTCGGGAAAGCCACCGACCCACTTTGGTTTGGAGATGCCGGTTTCGGGGTCGGTGACGCGGATGACGTAGGACCAGGTCTTGCCGCGCTTCATCACTCCGTCGCGGAGCTTGGACTTGCCGGGCCTGCGTGGCTCTTCGGGGTTGGCTAGAGCGGTCTTGGTCATCAGGCTGCCTCTTCCATCAGGGCGTTGACGTAGTCGTTGAGGGCGTTGAGCGGGATGCGACGTGCGCCGTCGATGCGGATGGAGCGGATGGCGCCGGAGGCGAGGAGTTCGTAGAGCTTGCTGCGGGAGATCGCGAGGGCTTTGGCGGCTTCGGGGACGGTCAGCAGGAGCTTGGGCACGCGGAACTCCGTTCATGGGTGGTGAGGGTCGGCATGGGCTTGCCGGTGAGTGCGGCGGTGAGGAGTGCTTCGCCGGGTGTCATGCCTTGGCCGAGGTAGCGCCAGTGGGCGACGACGAGGACCTGGTCGTCGTCGAAGGGGAGGCGTCCGGTGGTTGGTTCGTCGTGTTGGTGCTGGTTGTGGTCGATGCGGGCTTGGCGGAGTGCGCCGAGGGTGGTGGAGTAGCGGCGGGATTTGGTGGAGAAGTGGCCGCGGAAGCCGAGCATGTGCGCCCACTCCGCCAGCCGCAGCCCCGCGAACTCCTCGAGGGCACCAAGGCGGAGGCATTCGGCGATGAGTCGCCGCGCGTGGCCGCTCACGGGCAGGTCGGTCAGTTCGTCGGTGGGGCGTATGCGGCGGTCGAGGGTGCCGACGCATTCGGCGGCTTTGGTGGCGTACTTGGCGATGTAGCCCGCCACGGCGGTATCGGTGAGTTCTCCTGTGGTGGTGATCGGTCGGACGTCGACCTGTGAGCCCCAGGCGTGCGTCAGGGCCGGGACGTCCCCGGCCGCGGGGGTCGAGACGGTGACCGCGCTCGCCGCGTGGTCGACGGCTGCTTTGAGGAGATCGAGGGTTGCCCATGCGGGCGGGGAGGCATCGGGGCCGCCGGGGCCGTCGAGGCGGATGACGGCGTGGAAGTGGACCAGGCCGCGCCGTTGGTATTCGGCGACTTTGGCGAACGAGACGGTGAGCACGTCCCGTAGGTCGGCCACGCGCAGGCCCGCCGATCGGGCGACGTAGCGCCGGAAGGCCAACGCGAACCGGCGCCACAGTTCGGGGGCGTGGGCATTCCAGAGCACCGCGCCCGCGTAGTCGAAGCAGTCTGGGCAGATCGGTTGCCCGAGCCGCGGGTCTGCGTCGCCATGTCGGACGGTGCAGGAGACGGGCCGCCCGTGCGGACACGTCCTGCCGTCGCGTCGAGGGCGGCAGGCCACCACCGCGCCGCTCTTGCCGGTGCGGCGGGAGTGGACTGGCCCGAATGAGGGTGCGGTGAGCGTGACGAAGGCCGCCGGGTGCCGGGTGACGGTGTCCGGGACGCCCTTGCCGCCGACCAGGCCCGCGCGGACGAGTTGGTAGGTGTCGGCGCGGTAGGTCTCAGCGCAAGCCGGGCACCGCGAGGCCCGCCGGGTCTTGCACGCCACCCGCAGCGTTCCGCCCGGCTCTTGGGCGGTGGAGTAGTGCCGGAGGATTTCGCCGGTTTGGGGGTCGAGGTGGGTGACGCGTCCGCGGAGGTGGACGGGTTGGGCGCATCCTCCGGTGGTGTGTGCGCGGCGGGCCCAGGCGCGGAAGTCGGCGCGGTTGTACCGGTTGGCCATGTCACGCGCGGCCACACCGGTGATGTGCGGAGCGGGGGCGGGATCGGGCACGATGAACGGGTCTCCTGCCTGTCTGTGGGATGGGCGGGTGATGGGCCCGGCGTGGCCGCGCTTGCTTGCCGGCGACGGCGGCCACGCCGGGGACTACAAGGCCGACACCAGCAGCGAGAGCGCGTCGGCGAGCAGGGCCAGGCCCTCGAAGAGAGCGCGGACGGCTTGGGCGGCGGGTCCGGGGTGCCGGAGGGCGAACAGGCCCAGGACCAGCCAGAAGCAGGCGAAGGCGCAACGACGTAGGAACATCAGGTGCCCTCCTGTCAGGTGTGGCCGTGGCCGTTGCAGTCGGGGCAGGTGGACCCGTCGGAGGCGACGCCGCCCCCGCCGCACGTCCCGCACACCCAGGCGCGTACTTGGAGGTGCGGCTGCTCATACCGGTCGTCGCGGCTGGCGCGGGTCGGGTGTGCTGCCGGGGGCTGTGCGGCCATCAGGCGAACCCTCCGTACCGGTCGCGGTCGATCGACCGGTCCATGTCGGCGTCGGGGTCGAGGTCGAGGTCGTTGAAGTAGGGGTCTCGGGTGCCGGACTTGTAGCGGCGGCGCTTGGGGACGTGGACGATGCGGTAGGCGATGCGGCCGAAGGACTTGGAGGCGATGTAGTGGCCGCCGGTGGGCCGGTCGTCGGCGACGGGCACGTCCAGCAGGGCGGCGACCTGGTCGACTCGCGCGGCCGAGGTGGCGTCGTCGCCCTCGCGGACGAAGAAGTCGACGGTGTCGCCGTACTCGTGGACCGGGACGCAGGGGTTGGCCTCCAGGAAGTCGGCCAGGGCCCGCAGGCCGGTGATGACTTGATGGCGGGCGAACAGGTCACCGGGCACCGGCAGGGAGGTCTGGCCGGTCAGTTCGGGGGACGCGGTCATAGTGGGTTCCTCCAGCGAGTTAGGAGACGGACGCGGTTGCGTGGGGCTGTTCGGTGCGGAGCTGGCGGAGCAGGTCTGAGGCGAGTTGGTTGGAGACGCCGAGCCGGGCACGCAGCGCGTCACGGGTGATCGGCCGCCCGTGGCGGCTTTCGTGCTCGGAGGCGACGCGGCGCGCGAAGTCGACCAGCGGCCCCGCCGCACCGGGCGACGAGGAGGAAGCAGACGGCGGAGCGGACGGCGCCGCGGGGGACTGCTCGGCGGGGACGGGGATGGAGATCTGGCCGTCCTGCTCCTCGCGGTCGCGGGGTTCGTCCTGCGGACCGGGGACGGCAGCAGCGGCGAGGGTGGAGTGTTCGTCCTCCCAGACCACCCACGGGGACGACGGCGAGGACGAGCCGGACGAGGACGCGGACGAGACGACCGGGGCCGGGTCGGGACGGCCGAAGGCCTCCGGGACGGGCGAGGTGTGAGCCGCCGGGGTGCCGGCCTTTCGGCGCTCCAGCATCGACACCGCGACCAGGAACGCGCCCGCCGGAGTCCCCGCGGTGATCCAGCCCCAGACCGAGGGGTGCGCTTGGGCGAGGTTGGCGGCCAGCGACAGCAGGATTCCGCCGACGAGGACCACGGTCGGCCACGTCAGCCGTCCGGTGTCTCGCCCGGTGTTCTTGTCCCGCTGGCGTTCCGCGGCGGCCATGACGCAGGTCAGGTCGATGCAGACCGCAATGGCCCAGGC
>NZ_JBEZJP010000558.1:0-4340 GCF_040653175.1 Actinomadura sp. NPDC048032 | reverse complement strand
GCACCCCGTCCAGGCGCCGGCAGATCGCCGCGACCCACGGTGCCGTCCCGTCGTCGAGCGCGAAGCCGGGGGAGGCCGCGGCGGCCCGCGCGACGAACAGCCGGACCGCGCTCGACTCCCGCAGCGCGTCCGGCGCGGTCTCGTGACCGGGCAGGTCGAGCGGCGGGACGGCCTCCAGCCGTTCACCGGCGATCCCCAGGGGCTCCCGCGACGTCGCGAGGACGCGCAGCCCCGGCGCGTCGGCGAGCAGCCGCCCGGCCAGCTCGGCGACGGGTTCGAGCACGTGCTCGCAGTTGTCGAGGACGAGCAGCGCCCGCCGCCCCCGCAGCGCCTCCGCGAGCGGGGCCCCGCCGGACTCCTCGCGCAGCCCCAGCGTGCGGGCGACCTGCCCGGCCACGTCGTCGGGCCCGGTCAGCTCGACCATCCACACCCCGTCGGGGTGGTCGGCGATCGACCGGGAGGCGATCTCCACGGCCAGCCGGGTCTTGCCGACGCCGCCCGGCCCGGTGAGCGTCACCAGCCGGTGCCCGGCCAGCAGGGCCCGGCCCCGCTCGACCGCGTCCTCGCGGCCGATCAGCTCGTCGAGCGCGGCGGGCAGCCGGGGAGCCGCCCGCGGCGGCGGGGCGGGGCCCTCCGCGAGCATCGACCGGTGGAGCTCCGCGAGCTCGGGGCCCGGGTCGGCGCCGAGCTCCTCGGCGAGCCGCTTACGCAGCGCGTGGTAGCCCGCGAACGCCTCGTCCTGCCGGCCGGCCAGGTGGAGGGCGCGCAGGTGGAGGGCGTGGAGCGGCTCGCGGAGCGGATGGCGGGCCGCCGGCGCGGCCAGCTCGGCCGCCACCGCCGCGTGCTCGCCGAGGTCCAGCCGGGCGCGCGCGTGCCGCTCCAGCGCGACGAGCCGCCCCTCCTCCAGCTCGATGATCGCGGCGCGGGCGAACTCGGCGTCGGCGAAGTCGGCGAAGGCGGGGCCCCGCCACAGCGCGAGCGCGTCGCCGAGCAGCCGCCTGCGGGCGAGGGGGTCGGCGGCCTCGCGGCCGAGCGCCGCCGCGAACCGCGCGGCGTCGACCGCCTCCGGGGCGGCGTCGAGCGCGTAACCGGGCGGGCGGGCGGCGACGAGGCTCCGGCCGCCCGGCTCGCCCACCTCCAGCGCCTTCCGGAGCTGCGAGACCCGGGCCTGGAGCGTTCCGAGCGGGTTGCGGGGCGGCCGGTCGCCCCACAGCGCGTCGATCAGCCGGTCGACGGACACGGGCTCTCCGGGCCGGGTGAGCAGGACGGCGAGCAGCGTCCGGACCTTCGCCTCGGGCACGCGCACGGGCGCCCCGCCGTCCGTCCACACCGCGAGCGGCCCCAGCACCCCGAAACGCACGACGTCAGGGTAGTCGCCGCTACGGACAGACCCGCAGCACGTCCGTAGCGCCCAAGGCGAGGGTGGAGGAAACACACACCCAGGAGGACACGTGAAGTCTCCAGTGACCGTCATCGGTCTCGGACCCATGGGCGCGACGATGGCCAAGACGTTCCTTGCGAAGGGCCGCCCGACCACGGTCTGGAACCGGACGGCGTCCAAGGCGGCCCCTTTGGTGAAGGACGGCGCGACCCTCGCCCCCACCGCCGCCGACGCCCTCGCGGACGCCGAGCTGGTCGTCGTGAGCCAGACCGACTACAAGGCGATGTACGACTCGCTCGACGGCGCGGACCTTCAGGGACGCGTCATCGTCAACCTCAGCTCCGGCAGCCCCGGCGAACTGCGCCGTGCGAGCGAATGGGCGTCCGAGCGGGGCGGCGTCCTGGTCACCGGCGGCATCATGGTGCCTCCGCCAGGGATCGGCCAGCCGGGGGCGTACGTCTTCTACAGCGGTCCGGAGCAGGTACTGGACCGCCACCGCGAGGCCCTGGGCGAGCTGGGGGACGTCACCTTCGTCGGTGAGGACCCGGGCTTGTCGATGCTCTACTACCAGTCGCAGCTCTACCTCTTCTGGTCCACCCTGACCGCCTACATGCACGCCGTGGCCTTGCTGGGCTCCGCGGGAGCCTCCGCCCGGGAGTTCCGCCCGTTCGCCACGTCCTTGCTGCTCGACCTGGCCGGCGACGGGCCGATGGGCTTCGTGAAGCACGTCACGGGAGAGATCGAGGCCGGCGTCTACCCGGGCGAGGACAACACCCTGCGGATGCAGGCCGTCGGCGCCGACCACGTCGTGGAGGCCGCCCGCGAAGCCGGGATCGACGTCGCGGGCCCGACCGCCCTGCGGAACCTGTTCTGGCGTGCCGTCGACGCCGGTCACGGCGAGGACGGGCTGTCCAGCGTCATCGAGGCGGTTCGCCGCCCGTGACCAGCGGGAGGCGCAGGACGAACCGGGCGCCCCTGCGGGAGTCGGCGATGCGCAGGGAACCGCCGTAGATCTCGGCGATCTCGCGGGCGATGGGCAGCCCGAGACCGGTGCCCTGGGGGTCCCGGGCGCGCGACTCGCTGAGGCGGGCGAAACGCTCGAAGACGCGTTCGCGGGCCTCCTCGGGAATCCCGGAGCCGTCGTCGAGGACCTCCACGACCGCGTCGCCGCCCTCGCGCGCCACGGTCACCTCGATGCGCGACTCGGCGTGCCGCTCGGCGTTGCCCAGCAGGTTGCCGAGCACCCGGCTCAGCCGCACCGGGTTGGCGCGCACGACCACGCCGGGCTCCAGCCGCGTCCTGATCGGCACGTCGCCGGCCCGCAGGCCGACCTCCCGGCGGACGAGGCCGGCGAGGTCGACCGGCTCCACGGGCTTCGGGGTGCGGGCGTCGAGCCGGGACAGCTCCAGGAGGTCGGCGACGATGTCGTTCAGGCGCCGCGTGTCGCGGAGCGCGGCGCGGACCGCCGGCTTCCAGTCGGCGTCGTCCGGCTCGCCGAGGGCGACCTCCAGCCGCGTCTGGAGGCCCGCGATCGGGTTGCGCAGGTCGTGGGAGGCGTCGGAGACGAAGCGGCGCTCCCGGTTCACCGCCTCCTCCAGCCGGTCCAGGGTGGCGTTGACCGTCTCGGCGAGGCTCTGGATCCCCCCGGCGGCCCGCGGGACGGGCACCCGGTGGTCCAGGCCCCGCGCGTCCAGGTCGGCCATCTCGGAGCGGATGATGTCGACCGGGACGAACGCCTGCCCGATCGTGTGCCACGTCCACCACGCGATCAGGCTGAGCAGGGCGACCAGCAGGCCGAAGAGGGCGACGGGCAGCAGCCACACGTTCAGCAGGCCGGGCAGCGGCGCCGCGGCGATGACCATGACGTCCGGGCCCCACGGGGACGTGCGGATGCGGAGGCCGAACGCCCACACGCACCCCCTGGGGAAACGGGGGCAGACCCGCTGGTCGATCAGCAGTTCGCCCCTCGCCAGGTCGGCGGTCGCGAGCGCGGGACGTCCGCGGATCGCGTCGCTGGCGGCCACGACCCTTCCCCGCGGGGTGACCACCTGCACCAACTGCGCCTCGTTCGGGCGGACGTCGATGACGCCGGGGTTCCGTCCCCTGGAGAGGTCGAACGCGATCCGTTCGGCGGTCCGCTCCGTCTGGCGGCCGACCCTGTTCTCCGCCCAGTCCCGCGCCAGCAGCAGCATCAGGACCAGCGCCAGCACCAGGATCAGCGCGGACACCGCGACGGTGATGAGGGTCGCGCGTCCCCGCACCGAGAAGAGCAGCGGCGTGCCCCAGAGGCGGGCTTGACGCCGCTTCCCCATCGTCACAGTGGATTCCCGGAACCGTCCACACCGTCACTCTAAGTGACGCGACGTGAGATGCTCGCACCGCGTGCGGCACCGGTAGAGGCGCCGTGAACAGGACAAGGGCCGCGATCCGTACTTCGAGGGTGACGGGCAGCCTTCCGGACGTGAGGGCGGCCGGGACGGGGAGGCGGTGCTGTGGTCGGGACGCGGGACCGTGTGGTGATCGGCGAGATCACGTTGCCGGGCGTGCGGCGGTCGGTCGGGTGCGCGCGGGACTTCGTCCGGAACGCGGCGGCCGGTCATCCCGCCCTGGACGACATGGTGCTGGTGGTGAGCGAGACGGTCGCGAACGCGATCGCGCACACGGCGTCCGGGCTGGAGGGCGGGCTGGTGATGGTCGCCGTCCTGGCCGGGGACGGCGCTTACAGGCTTGAGGTCGCCGACGAGGGCGCGGCCGGCGGGCGCCCCCGTGTGAAAGGCGGGGACGCTGGCGACGAGCAGGCGGGGGAGGGCGCCGAGTCGGGACGCGGGATGCGGATCGTCGAGGCGCTCGCGTCGCGGTGGGGATTCCGCGCGGACGGCGTCCGGACGGTGGTGTGGGCGGAGTTCCCGGCCGGGGAGGCCCTGCCCGCCAGGCCGAGCATTAACAGCCAGTCTGCCCA
>NZ_JBEZJP010000557.1:0-4394 GCF_040653175.1 Actinomadura sp. NPDC048032 | reverse complement strand
GCCGCGACCGCCCCCGGACGGCGGGCGCCGGGTACTCCCGCGCGGTGGGCGGGTCGGTGCGGCGCTCGTAGGCGGGTTCGGTCCGCGGTTCCGGCTGCGGCTGGGGCTGGGGGCGCGGGGCCGGGACCGGGGCCCGGACGTCCTGGGAGGTGGCCGACGGGTCGGCGGCGCGCGTCGCTTCCGGGGCCGCCGCGGGGGCCGCGGGCGGGGCCGTCCACATCTCGCCCAGCTCGGTCGTCACGGCCGCCTCGCCGGATCCGCCGACCAGCGCCAGGAGCAGCTCCCGGGCGCTCGGCCGCTGCGCGGGGTCCTTGCGCAGCGACGCCTGGACGAGCCCGGTCAGCGACGGCGGCAGGTCGCCGATCTCGGGGTCGGCGTGCACGGCGCGGGCCGCCATGATCTGGAACGAGCCCTGCCCGAACGGGTTGCGCCCGCTGGCGGCGAACGCCACCAGGCAGCCCCAGGCGAACACGTCCACGGCCGGGGTGACCTGCTGCGTGGTGATCTGCTCGGGCGCGATCCAGCCGGGCGTGCCGACGACCTGCCCGGTCCGGGTGTGGGAGGAGGCCATGTCCAGCGCGCGGGCGATCCCGAAGTCGATCACGCGCGGCCCGGAGATGGACAGCAGCACGTTGCTCGGCTTCAGGTCGCGGTGCACCAGGCCCGCGCTGTGGATGGCGACGAGCGCGGCGGCCACGCCGACCGCGACGCCGTGCAGCATCCCCGGCGACAGGGCCCCGTTCGCGCTGACGTGCTGGAGCAGCGACGGCCCGTCGATGTACTCGGTCACCATGTAGGCCAGGCCGAGGTCCTCGCCGTGCTCCAGGACCTGCGCCGTGCAGAACGACGCCACGCGCTGGGCGTTGGCGGCCTCGTCGTGGAACCGCGCGAGGAACGTCCTGTCGCCCGCCAGCTCGGCCCGGACCACCTTCACGGCCACGGCCCGCCCGTCGGTGTCGCGGCCGAGGTAGACGGCGCCCATCCCGCCCTCGCCGATCTTGGCCTCGATCCGGTACCGGCCGATTCGGGAGGGATCGTCCGGGCGCAGCTCACCCAGGGAGGTCGCGTCCATGGAGTCTCACCTTCCGCCCCACGGAGCCACGTCTTGGCGACCGCCTCCACGGCGGCACGCGGCCCCAACGCCTCCATACGATGACAGAGGAGGCGGTGAGGTTCTAGCGCGGGCCGCCCGATCTCGTCTCAGTGGAAGTTCCGGGCCCGGACGCGGCCGGGGACCGGCAGGCGGCGCAGCCGGGTGGCCCGGACGTTGGTGACCCCGTCCACGCGTTCCAGACGGCCGCCGACCAGCAGCGCCTGGGAGTCGACGGCCAGGCCGCGGAACCGCTGGAACACCTGCGGCGGGCACACCACGTTGATGATGCCGGTCTCGTCCTCCAGGGTCATGAACACGATGCCGCCGGCCGTCGGCGGGCGCTGCCGGTGGGTGACGAGCCCGGCGACGACGACGTTGGTCTCGCCCGGCGTCTCCGCGAGCCGCGCGGACGGCAGCGCGCCCAGTTCGTCCAGCGCCTCCCGGACGTGCGCGACGGGATGGGTGTGGGAGACGCCGGTGGCCCACAGGTCGGCGAGGGTCTCCTCGATCGGCGTCATGGCCGGGAGGGCGGGCGCGGACGTGCCCGGCGTGACGCCCTCGATCCGCCCCGGGCCGGAGCCCGCCAGCGCGCCCGCCGCCCAGAGGGCCTCGCGCCGCGACAGGCCGAACCGGTCGAACGCGCCCGCGGTGGCGAGCGCCTCCAGGGCGCCGGCCGACAGCGGTACGCGGCGGGCGAGGTCCTCCATGCTCGTGTAGGGGCGTCCCGCCGCGACGGCCTCGGCGGTGTCGTCCCCCAGGTTGCGGACGCCCGACAACCCCAGCCGGATCGCGGGCTGCGGCGTCGCGGGCGCGTGGGGATGGCCGGAGTCGGCCTCGACGGGCTCCTCCAGCGTGGGGTGGACGTCGCTGGCGTTGATGTCCACGCCCCGGACCACGACACCGTGCCGCCGGGCGTCGGCGAGAAGGCTCTGCGGGCTGTAGAACCCCATCGGCTGGTTGCGCACCAGAGCCGCGGTGAACGCGGCGGGGTGGTGGCGCTTCAGCCAGGCGCTCGCGTACACCAGATGCGCGAAGCTCTGCGCGTGCGACTCGGGGAACCCGAACCCGGTGAAGCCGAGGATCTTCTCGTACACGCTCTCCGCGACGGGGGCCGGGATGCCGCGCTCGGCCATCCCGTCGAGCAGCCGCCGCCTCAGCCGCTCGACGCGCTCGGGGGCGCGCTTGGCGCCCATCGCCTGCCGGAGCTGGTCGGCCTCGGCGGGGGTGAATCCCGCGCAGTCGACGGCGAGCTGCATCATCTGCTCCTGGAACAGCGGGACGCCGAGCGTGCGGGACAGGGCCGGCTCCATCAGCGGGTGCGGGCAGTCGGCGGGCTCCAGGCCCTTGCGCCGCCGCAGGTAGGGGTGCACGGATCCGCCCTGGATCGGCCCCGGCCTGATCAGCGCCACCTCCACCACCAGGTCGTAGAACTCGCGGGGCCTCAGCCGGGGCAGCGTCGCCATCTGCGCCCGCGACTCGACCTGGAACACCCCGACCGTGTCGGCGTCGCACAGCATGTCGTAGACCTCCGGGTCGTCCGGCGGGATCGACTGGAGGTCGTGCCGGACCCCGTGGTGCTCGGCCACCAGGTCGAAGCAGTCGTGCAGCGCCGCGAGCATCCCGAGCCCGAGCAGGTCGAACTTGACGAGCCCGGCCGCCGCGCAGTCGTCCTTGTCCCACTGCAGGACGGTGCGGCCCGGCATCGTCGCCCACTCGATCGGGCAGATCTCCCCGACGGGCCGGTCCGCGATCACCATGCCGCCGGAGTGGATGCCGAGGTGGCGGGGGAGCGCCAGCATCCGGTCCGCCAGCTCCTTCACCGGCGCCGGGATGCCGGCCTCCGTCCCGACGGGGTCGCGCGGGTCGATGCTCTTCGACCACGCGTCCTGCTGGCCGGGGGAGAAGCCGAGGGCGCGCGCCGCGTCCCGGACGGCCATGCGCGGACGGTAGCTGATGACGTTCGCGACCTGCGCCGTGCGCTCCCGCCCGTACTTCCCGTAGACGTA
The DNA here is from genome assembly GCF_040653175.1 of Actinomadura sp. NPDC048032. Lineage (NCBI taxonomy): Bacteria > Bacillati > Actinomycetota > Actinomycetes > Streptosporangiales > Thermomonosporaceae > Actinomadura > Actinomadura sp. NPDC048032. The sequence continues at coordinate 1,295 of NZ_JBEZJP010000557.1, read as the reverse complement.
CTGGATGGCCTCCTCCCGGCGCCGGTGCTCGATGTCCAGGTCGATGTCGGGCGGGCCGTCCCGCCCCGGCGACAGGAACCGCTCGAACAGCAGGCCGTGGCGGACGGCGTCGACCCCGGTGATGCCGAGCGCGTAGCAGACCGCCGAGTTGGCCGCCGATCCCCGGCCCTGGCACAGGATCCCCCTGCTCCGGCAGAACTCCACGATGTCGTGCACGATCAGGAAGTAGCCGGGGAAGCGGAGCTGCTCGATGACGTCCAGCTCCCGGGCGATCTGCTCGTAGGCGCCGGAGACCCGCTCCCTCTCGGGCGGCCCGTACCGCCGGAGGGCGCCCTCCTTCACCAGGCGCCGCAGCCAGCTCGCCTCGTCGTGCCCGTCCGGGACGGGCCAGTCGGGCAGCCGGGGCGCGACCACGTCGAAGTCGAACCGGCACTCCTCCGCCAGCGCGACCGTCCGCTCGCGGACGCCGGGGAACCGCGCGAGCCGCCCCGCCATCTCCGCGCCGCTGCGGATGTGGGCGGTGCCGCCCGCCGGAAGCCAGCCGGCCATGTCGTCCAGGCCGCGCCGTGCCCGGACGGCGGCCATGGCCTGCGCGAGCCGCGCGTCGGCGCCGGGCGCGGCGAAGTGCACGTTGTTGGACGCCACCGCGTCCACCCCGACCCGGCGCGCCAGCGCGAACAGGGCGTCGTTGCGCAGGTCGTCGTCGGGCTGGTCGTGGTCGACCAGCTCGACGAACACGTTGTCGCGGCCGTAGGCGCCGACCAGCTCGCGCAGCTCCCGCTCCGCCGCGTCCGGGCCGCCCGCCTCCAGCGCCGCCGGGACCGGGCCCTTCCGGCAGCCGGTGAGGACGGCCCAGTGTCCGCCGTGCGCCTCGGCCAGCGCGCCCGCGTCGTAGACGGGCCTGCCCTTCCGTCCTCCCGCGAGCTGCGCGGACGTGATCGCCGAGCAGAGCCGCGCGTACCCGGGGGCGCCCCGGGCGAGGACCAGCAGGTGCCGGCCGGCCGGGTCGGGCTCGCCGGTCCGCGGCCCGGGCATGCCGAGGCCCAGCTCCGCGCCGAACACCGTGCCGATCCCGGCCTCGCCCGCGGCCTGCGCGAACTGCACCGCCCCGTACATGCCGTCGTGGTCGGTGACGGCCATCGCCTGCACGCCGAGCCGCGCCGCCTCGGCGACCAGCGAGGCGGGGTCGCTCGCCCCGTCCAGGAAGCTGAACGAGGAGTGGACGTGCAGCTCCGCCCACGGCACGCGGGCCTCGGCGCGGCGGGGGACGCCGGCCGGCTCCGGCGGCGGCTCGG
>NZ_JBEZJP010000556.1:0-4406 GCF_040653175.1 Actinomadura sp. NPDC048032 | reverse complement strand
GGCCGAGCCCCGTGCCCTGCCCCACCGGCTTCCTGGTGAAGAACGGCGTGAAGATGCGGTCGAGGTCCTCCTCGGGGATGCCGATCCCCGTGTCGCGCAGCTCGTCCGGCAGGAGCGCGGCCGTGAGGAGGCGGAAGACGGCGAGCGCGGGGGCCAGGGCGCGCAGGCGGCGGGGCCACAGGACAGCGGAGGCGACCTCGCGGGCGGTGCCGGTGACCTCCAGGGCGGCGATCGTGTCGGCCATGTAGGCGCGGAACGCGGCCAGGTCGGGCGGCTGCGCCTCCAGGGGGCAGCCGAGGACCTCGGCGACCACCCGCGCCTGCCGGTAGTAGGCCTCGGCCAGCCCGGGGTCGTCGCCCCGCATGACGTGCTCGTAGACGTGCAGGGCCGAGTCGATGAGGGTCGCGTTGACCCAGACCTGGAGGCCGGGGTCGTTGCCGGAGTAGTCCTCGCCGCGCACGGTCGTGTGGATGCCGCGCACCTTGGCCGCGATGCGCGCCACCTGCTCCGGCGTGCCGAAGGTGACGATCAGCAGGAAGTCGAGGGTGCCGAACAGCCGGGCCAGGGGGCGCTCGGCGAAGTCGCTGTGCCGGGCGACGCCGCGGGCCACGGCCGGGTGGGCGAGCTGCATGAGCAGCGCCCGGCCGGCCGCGAGGCCGACCAGCGGTTCGGCGGCCAGGGTTCGCAGCACGTCGCGGTCGGCGAGGCGGTCCGGCGTGGTCTGGGACGGGGCGGTCACGGCGCCTCCCGGCGGTCGGATCCTGCCCGGCCATCCTCCCGCACCTATTGGCAGACGGTCAATAAGGCGCCCTCCTCCTGGCGGCGGAGGCCCCGGGGTCCCGCCGCGCGGGATCATCGGCACTGAGGAGGATCCGGTCGCCGCGCCGGGGCGCTAGTGTGATTCCGGTCACGGAACAACTACCGAGAGACGCCGGGAGAGGCATGATCGAGGCGGAGAACCTCACCAAGCGCTACGGCGACAGGACGGCCGTGGACGACCTGTCGTTCACGGTGGTCCCCGGGCGGGTCACCGGGTTCCTCGGCCCCAACGGCGCCGGGAAGTCGACCACCATGCGGCTGCTGCTCGGCCTGGACCGGCCGGACCGCGGGGACGCCCGGATCCACGGCCGCCACTACCGCGACCTGAACGCGCCGCTGCGCGTCGTCGGGGCGCTGCTGGAGGCGCGGGCCGTGCACACCGGCCGCAGCGCCTACAACCACCTGCTGTGCCTCGCCCAGACGCAGGGCATCGGCCGGAAGCGCGTCGACGAGGTGGTCGAGCTCGTCGGCCTCACCGGCGTGGCCCGCAAGCGCGCCGGCGGCTTCTCGCTCGGCATGGGGCAGCGGCTCGGCATCGCCGCCGCGCTGCTCGGCGACCCGTCGGTGCTCGTGCTGGACGAGCCGGTCAACGGCCTCGACCCCGAGGGCATCGTGTGGATCCGCACGCTCATGCAGCGGCTCGCCGCCGAGGGGCGCACGGTGTTCGTCTCCAGCCACCTGATGAACGAGATGGCCGTCACCGCCGAGCACCTCATCGTCATCGGCCGGGGCCGGCTGATCGCGGACTGCTCCACCGAGGAGTTCATCGAGCGCAGCACCGAGAAGGCGGTGATCGTCCGGAGCCCGGACGCGGCCCGCCTCGCCGACCTCGTCGCCGCCGAGGGCGGCAAGGCCTTCCCGAACGGGGACGGGCTGCTCAACGTGACCCACATGGAGGCGCCCCGCGTCGGGGAGCTGGCGGCGGCCGAGGGCATCGTCCTGCACGAGCTCACCCCGACCCGCGGCTCGCTGGAGTCGGCGTTCATGGAACTGACCCGCGACAGCGTCGAGTACGGCGGAGGCGGCGCGCCCGCCCCGGGCCCGGTCCCGGCCCCGAGCGCGGTGCCCGTCGAGGAGGGGGAGACCCGATGACCACCGCGACCGCCACGCCCGCCGCCGACCCCGCGGCCCACCCCCGCCCCGGCTTCGGCCGGCTGCTGCTCTCGGAGTGGACGAAGATCCGCACCGTGCGGTCCACGCTGTGGACGCTGATCCTGCTCGTCGTGGTCGACCTCGGCTTCACCGCGCTGCTGGTGGGCCTCACCGTCGCGCAGTGGGACAAGACCGACCCCGCCGACCGCGCCTCGGTCGTCGCCGACCCGACCGGCTTCATCCTCGGCAGCGGGTTCTTCCTCGGCCAGCTGACGATCTGCGTGCTCGGCGTGCTGGTCATCGCCTCGGAGTACTCCACCGGCATGATCCGCGCGAGCCTGCTCGCGGTGCCCCGGCGGCTGCCCGTGCTGTGGGCCAAGGCCCTGGTGTTCGCGGCGGTCGTGCTCGTCCTTGGCGTCGCGGTGTCGTTCGTCTCGTTCTTCATCGGCTCGGCGCTCATCGGCGACAAGGCGGAGGTGTCGCTGGGCGACGACGGCGTGCTGCGCGCCGTCGTCGGCGGCGGCCTGTACCTGGCGATGCTCGGGCTGTTCGCCCTGGCGATCGGCGCCATCGTGCGGCACCCCGCCGGAGGGATCACCGGCGTCATCGGGTTCGTGCTGGTGCTGGCGCCGCTGGCCACGCTGCTGCCCGGAAGCGTCGGCGACCACATCCACGCCTACCTGCCGTCCGAGGCCGGCCATCTGATCGCCCAGTCCCGCCAGGGCCCCGACGACTTGCTGACCCCCTGGCAGGGGTACGGGGTCTTCGCGATCTGGACCGGCGTTCTGCTGGCCGTCGCCGCCGTCCTGCTCAAGCGCCGCGACGCCTAGGCGCCGGCGCCGTCTTGACCGTCTGGGCCGCCCGTAAGGGCGGTCCGGACGTGTCTGGCGCACGGGGAGGCCGGGACCGGAACGCCCGTCCTCCCGCCCGGCTCCGAGTAACGGCAGGTCCCCGGGTAGTGGAGGGGCATGCTGGACGACGCCGGAGCCGAGGACTCCCTCCCGAAGGCCCTCCGCGACTACGCCCTCATCGCCGACGGCGAACGCGGCGTTCTCGTGGGCCCGCACGGCGAGTACGCGTGGATGTGCTTCCCCTCCTGGGACTCGCCGCCCGCCTTCGCGGGCCTGCTCGGCGGCCCTGGCGCGTACGTGGTGCAGCCCGCTCCCGGGCGATGGGTCTGGGGCGGCTACTACGAGGACCGCGGGCTCATCTGGCACAGCCGGTGGGTGACCGGCGGCGGCGCGATCCTGGAGTGCCGCGAGGCCCTCGCCCGCCCGGCAACCCCTGACCGGGCGGTCATCCTGCGCACGTGCCGGGCCGTCCGCGGCCGTTCCCGCGTCCGCGCCCTGCTGGACGTCCGCACCGGTCACGGCGCGTCCCGGATGGGCGACCCGCGCCGGGACGGCCCGGACTGGACGGCCGGCGGCGGGGGCGCGTCGCTGCGCTGGCGCGGAGCGGACGGGGCCGTCGTGCGGGAGGGACGCGACGGCGGGCCCGTGCTGGAGCTCGCCTTCGACCTGGACGAGGGCGAGACCCGCGACCTCGTCCTGGAGATAGCCGAGGGCGACGCCCGCGGCCCGCTGGACGCCGACGATCTGTGGGAGGCCACGGAGCGGGACTGGCACGGGGCCGTGCCGGACTGCCGCGACACCATCGCCCCGCGCGACGCCCGCCTCGCCTACTCCGTCCTCACCGGCCTCACCGCCTCCGGCGGCGGCATGGTCGCCGCCGCCACGACGGCGCTGCCGGAGCGCTCGGACGAGGGCCGCAACTTCGACTACCGCTACGCCTGGATCCGCGACCAGTGCTTCGCCGGGCGCGCCGTCGCCCTCCACGGCGGCCCGCCCCGCCTGCTGCGCGGCGCCGTGGAGTTCGTGTCGGCCCGCGTCCTCGCCGACGGTGAGGGGCTGAAACCCGCCTACACCGTCACCGGGGGGCCGGTGCCGGCCGAGAGCACCGGCGACCTGCCCGGCTATCCCGGCGCCCGGCCGGTCTTCGGGAACAAGGCGGGCGAGCAGTTCCAGCTGGACGCGCTGGGGGAGGCGCTGCTGCTCTTCGCCGCCGCCGCCGAGCACGACCGCCGGGTCCCGGAGGCGGTGGAGGCCGCCCGCGTCGCGGCCGGCGCGGTCGCGCGCCGCTGGACCCGGCCCGAGGCGGGCATCTGGGAGATCCACGACGACCTGTGGACGCATTCGCGCCTGACCTGCGTCGCCGGGCTGCGCCAGGCGGCCCGGACGCTGGCGGGCCGCGCCGAGGCCGACCGGTGGACCTCGCTCGCCGACGCCATCCTCGCCGAGACGTCCCGGACGTCGCTCACCCCGGAGGGCCGGTGGAGGCGCGCGCCCGGCGACGACCGGGTGGACGTGGCGCTGCTCATCCCGCCGCTGCGGGGGGCGCTGCCGAGCGACAGTCGCGGACGACCATGTGGCCGGCCTTCCCCCGGAACAGGCTGAAGGGACCGCACGGCTCCGGCGTCTCGCCGAGGATCTCGCCCA
>NZ_JBEZJP010000555.1:0-4416 GCF_040653175.1 Actinomadura sp. NPDC048032 | reverse complement strand
GGAAGGTGCGGCCGTGGGCGGCTTGTCTCCAGCCTTCTCGCCGGGCTTGGGCGTCTGCCGGGGTGCTGAGCGGGGTGATGTAGCCGTACAGCCTGGCGACCGGTTCTTGCGCAGCAGGCCCTCGATGACCGGGACGAGCCGGCCGCCCTTCTCCGGCGGGTCGGGCTCGTCGGAGATCACCGCGACCAGCGCGGCCATCGGCTCGGGACGCTCGAACGGCGACTTGCCGTGCAGCATCGCGTACAGGGTGACGCCCAGCGACCACAGGTCGGAGGCGGGACCGGCGACGCGGCCGCGGGCGCGCTCCGGCGCGATGTAGGCGGGCGAGCCCATGACGAGCCCGGTCTGGGTGAGGGTGGCGTCGCCGGAGGCGGTCGCGATGCCGAAGTCGGTGAGCACGGCGCGCTCGCCCATCCGGCCCGTGCCGGTGATCAGCACGTTGCTCGGCTTGACGTCGCGGTGCAGCACGCCGGCCTCGTGCGCGGCGTGCAGCGCGGCGAGCATCTGCCGGGCGATCTCCGCGGCGCGGCGCGGCTCCATCGGCCCGTCCTGCTTGATCACCTGGTCCAGGGAGCGCGCCCTGATGAGCTCCATGATGATCCAGGGGCGGTCGTCCTCCTCGACGACGTCGTAGACGGCGACGACGCCGGGATGACTGAGCCTGGCCGCGGTGCGGGCCTCACGGAACGTGCGCTTGTGGTGCACGGCGCGTTCCTCATCGGTGAGACCATGCGGGAGGATGACCTCCTTCACCGCAACGTCACGACCGAGGACCTCATCGTGCGCCTGCCAGACCGTCCCCATGCCGCCTCGGCCGACCTGGGTCACCAGGCGGTAGCGGCGGGCGAGCAACCGCTCACCGGTGGGTTCATTTGGCATATCCGCGACCATATCGACTTTTGCTGACAACCTTGGACTGAGAGTGCAAGCCACATCCCCTTACCCGTACGACGCCCGAGATCACTCCGCGGTTCGCCGCGGGACGGGCGCGCGGGGGCGGAGACGTGATCGACGTGCGACCCGGTAGAAAGGGGACCATGACCGAGCAGGGCCAGCAGCGCGGCCTGCGGGGCGAGTGGGGGCGGCTGATCCAGGCCGCGCCGACGATCTTCTTCTGGTACACCCGACTCTCCGGGATCCTGTCGCTGCTCGCATGGGTCTCCTATGGTCTCATCCTTGAGATAGCCGATATCTGGGCGTTGCGATGGATCGGTTATCTCGGCTGGTTCCCGAGCGTCCCGATCGGCCTGCTGTGGATCCTGCTGTCGATGGGCGTCCGGCGGCGCAAGAAGGCCGCGTGGCGGATCCTCGTCCTGATCTTCTGCCTGCCCACCGCGCTCGGCGTCACCGCCGTCCTGACGACGCTGATCAACCCGGACAGGCCCACCCCCGTCGGCCTGATCGTCACCGCCGCCGTGTACCTGGCGGTGCTCGGCCTGCTGATCTCCGCGCGCGGCCAGTTCACCACCCTGCCCGACCGGGCCAACCGGCGCCTGGCCACCCTCGTCTTCACCAGCCTCCTCATCGTGACCTGCGGCATCGGGACGTTCCTCGTCACCGTGACCGACCGCATCTCCCGCGGCGACTTCTGGACGCACCCGCTCTACGCGATCGCCCAGACCGTCCTCGGGCCGCGCGTCACCGGCAAGCCGATCGACGTGTCGGTGCCGTTCTGGGTCGACGTGATCCTGTGGGTGCTCGGCACCGGACTGATGATCGCCACGTTCTGGGCGCTGTTCCGGCCCGGGCGGCGCGACCCCGTCCTCAGCCCCCCGGAGGAGCTGGCGGCCCGTGCCCTGCTCGCCGAGTACGGCGACCAGGACTCCCTCGGCTACTTCGCGCTGCGCCGCGACAAGGACGTCATCGTCGCGCCGAACGGTAAGGCGGCCATCGCCTACCGGGTGGAGGGTTCGGTCTCCCTGGCCAGCGGCGACCCGCTCGGCGACCCCGAGTCGTGGGACCAGGCGATCGAGGCGTGGCTCGGCGAGTGCCGCGCGCACGCCTGGATCCCCGGCGCGGTCAGCGTCGGCGAGCGCGCCGCCCGCATCTACAAGCGGCACGGCTTCGACGCGCTGGAGCTCGGCGACGAGGCCATCGTCGACCTCACCGACTTCAACCTCGACGGACGGGAGATGCGGCAGGTCCGCCAGGCCGTCCGGCGCGTCGAGCGGGCCGGGTACACCGTGCGGATCCGCCGCCACTCGCAGATCCCCGGCTGGGAGATGGCCAAACTCATCCGCAGCGCCGACGCCTGGCGCGGCGAGGAGACCGAGCGCGGCTTCTCCATGGCGCTCGGCCGGCTCGGCGACCCCACCGACGGGCGCTGCGTCATGGTCGAGGCGTTCGACGCGCACGGGGAGCTGCGCGGCCTGCTCAGCTTCGTCCCCTGGGGGCGGGCCGGGCTGTCGCTCGACCTGATGCGCCGCGACCGGCTCGCCGAGAACGGCCTCAACGAGTACATGGTCGCCAAGCTCGCCGAGAAGGCCGCCGCGGTCGGCGCGCAGCAGCTGTCGCTGAACTTCGCGATGCTGCGCTCGGCGTTCGAGCGCGGCTCCCAGATCGGCGCGGGCCCTGTCGCCCGGCTCTACTACCGGTTCCTGTCGTTCGCGTCGAAGTTCTGGCAGCTGGAGTCGCTGTACCTGTCGAACGCCAAGTACATGCCCGACTGGCGTCCCCGCTTCATCTGCTACGAGCACGGGCGGCACCTCGTCCGGCTGGGCCTCGCCTACGCCCGCGCCGAGGGGTTCCTCCCGAGCCTGAACCGCCCCAAGCTGGACCGGGCCGCCTCGATGGTCCCCTCCGACGACCTCGTCGAGAGGATCAAGGAGATCGAGGAGGCCGCGGAGGCGGCCCGCGCCCCCCAGCGCCGCCTGTCGGAGCAGGAGCGGGTCCGGCACGCCAAGCTCGACCAGATCCGCGCCGCCGGGATGGAGCCGTACGCGCTCGGCTGCGAGCGCACCGACGTCGCCTCCGGCATCCGGGAGCGGCACTCCGGCCTCGCCCCCGACACCCGCACCGGCGACTCCGTCGCGATCGCGGGCCGCGTCGTCCTCGCCCGCGAGCACGGCCGGCTGATCTTCGTCACGCTGCGGGACGAGACCGGCGACCTGCAGGTCATGCTGACCGCCGACTCGGTCGGCGAGGAGTCGCTGCGCCGCTGGAAGGCGCTCATCGACCTCGGCGACCAGGTCGGGGTGCGGGGCGAGGTCGTCACGTCCCGGCGCGGGGAGCTCTCGGTTCTCGCGTCCTCGTGGACGCTCGCCGCCAAGTGCCTGCACCCGTTGCCGAACAAGAGCTCCGGGCTGTCGGACCCCGAGGCCCGCGTCCGGCAGCGGTACGTGGACTTCATCGTCAACGACGAGTCCCGCCGGATGCTGCGGATGCGCGGCGACGCCGTCGCCGCCGTCCGGGACGGCCTGCGCGCCCGCGGCTACCTGGAGGTCGAGACGCCGATGCTCCAGCCGGTGCACGGCGGCGCCACCGCCCGCCCGTTCACCACCCGCATCAACGCCTACAACATGCAGCTCTACCTGCGGATCGCGCCGGAGCTGTACCTCAAGCGCCTCCTCGTCGGCGGCGCCGGCCGCGTCTTCGAGCTGAACCGCAGCTTCCGCAACGAGGGCGTCTCGCAGCGGCACAACCCCGAGTTCACGATGCTGGAGGCCTACGAGCCCTACGGCGACTACGACACCATGGCCGAGCTGACCCGCTCCCTCGTCGTGGACGCGGCCCGCGCCGCCCTCGGCACCACGGTCGTCGTCCGGGACGGCGCCGAGTACGACCTCGCCGAGCCGTGGCAGGAGATCACCGTCTACGAGTCGGTGTCCAAGGCGCTCGGCGAGGAGATCACCCCGGGCACCCCGCCGGAGCGCGTCCACGCGTTCGCCGAGCGGGCGGGGCTGAACGTCGACCCGCAGTGGGGGCAGGGCAAGGTCGTCCAGGAGCTGTTCGAGGCGCTCGTCGAGGAGCACCTGACGGCGCCCACGTTCGTCCGCGACTACCCGGCCGAGACGTCCCCGCTGACCCGCCCCCACCGCGACGACCCGCGCCTGGCCGAGAAGTGGGACCTCATCGTCTTCGGCCTCGAACTCGGCACCGCCTACTCCGAGCTGATCGACCCCATCCTCCAGCGGCAGCGGCTCACCGAGCAGTCGCTCCAGGCCGCGGGCGGCGACCCGGAGGCCATGGAGCTCGACGAGGACTTCCTGCGCGCCCTGGAGTACGCGATGCCGCCCGCCGGGGGCATGGGGATGGGCATCGACCGGCTGCTGATCACGCTGACGGGCCGCAGCATCCGCGAGACGATCCCGTTCCCGCTGGTGCGCCCCGGCTCCTAGAGGCCGCGCGGGACGGGCCGGAACCCCTGCCCCGCGAGCCACGCCCGTGCCGCTCCCCGCCGGGCGTCCTCCCCCTCGG
>NZ_JBEZJP010000554.1:0-4427 GCF_040653175.1 Actinomadura sp. NPDC048032 | reverse complement strand
GCAGCCGCAGGATCCGGCCGCCGCGCGCCACGGCGCGGCGGCTCGCGGACGCGGCGCGCTGCGCGAGCCCGAGCCGGGTGGGGGAGCGCAGCGTCCACCCGGCCGCGGCCATCGCCACCCGCTCCAGCGGATGCCGGGGCCCCTTCTCGACGGCGCGGGCCCGCAGGTGCACCAGCACCTCCGGGATGTCGATGGCGACCGGGCACGCCTCGAAGCAGGCCCCGCACAGCGTCGACGCGTACGGCAGCGACGCGTCCACCTCCGACCCGATGCCCCTGATCTGCGGGGACAGGATCGCGCCGATCGGGCCGGGGTAGGGCGAGCCGTAGGCGTGGCCGCCCGCGCGCTGGTAGACCGGGCACACGTTCAGGCACGCCGAGCAGCGGATGCAGCGCAGCGCCTGCCGGCCCACCTCGTCGGCCAGGGTGGCGGTGCGGCCGTTGTCGAGCAGGACGAGGTGGAAGTCGCGCGGGCCGTCGCCGGGGGACACGCCCGTCCAGGTCGAGGTGTAGGGGTTCATCCGCTCGGCGGTGGACGAGCGGGGCAGCAGCTGGAGGAACACCTCCAGGTCCCGCCAGCTCGGCACGATCTTCTCCACGCCCATCACCGAGATGAGCGTCTCGGGGAGCGTCAGGCACATCCGGCCGTTGCCCTCCGACTCCAGCACGACGAGCGTGCCGGTGTCGGCGACGGCGAAGTTCACGCCCGACACCCCGACCTTCGCCGACAGGAACTTGGCGCGCAGGTGCCGGCGGGCCGCCTCGGCCAGCTCGGCGGGCGCGTCGGCCAGGTCCTCCGGAGCGTCCTCCATCGCGCGCAGGAAGATGTCGCGGATGTCGGAGCGGTTGCGGTGGATCGCCGGGACGAGGATGTGCGACGGCCGGTCGTCGCCGAGCTGGACGATCAGCTCCGCCAGGTCGGTCTCGTAGGCGGTGATCCCCTCCTCGGCGAGGAACTCGTTGAGGCCGATCTCCTGCGTCGCCATCGACTTGACCTTGACGACCTCGGTCTCGCCGGTGGCCTTCACCAGGTCCGCGACGATCCGGTTGGCCTCGGCCGCGTCGCGGGCCCAGTGCACCGTCCCGCCGGCCTCGGTGACCTTCTCCTCCAGCAGCCGCAGGTAGTGCCCGAGGTCCGCCAGGACGTGGTCCTTGATCTGCTTGCCCGCCTCGCGGAGCGCGGCCCAGTCGTCCAGTTCGGCCACCGCGGCGGCGCGGCGCCCGCGGATCGTGGTGGTCGCGTGCGCGAGGTTCGCGCGCAGCCGCGGGTCCGCCACCGCGCGGCGGGCCGCGTCCGGGAACGACGGCATTCCGAGGTAGGTCGGCATCGCCTGAGCGGAGCCGACCGGGGGGTGTGGGGCGTCGTCCCCCCACGGTGTACGCGCGGGCGAGGTCATGCGGGCTCCTCCCGCGTCGAGGCGAGGATCTCGGCCAGGTGGACGGTCCGCACCCCGGCGCGGGTGCGGGTGAGGGCGCCGCCGATGTGCATCAGGCAGGAGTTGTCCGCCGCGCACAGCGTCTCGGCGCCGGTCTCCCGGACGGCGGTGACCTTGTCGGCGCACATCGCGGCCGACACCTCGGCGTTCTTCAGCGCGAACGTCCCGCCGAACCCGCAGCACTCGGCCGCGTCCGGGAGCTCGACCAGGTCGATGCCGCCGACCTCGCGCAGCAGCCGCAGCGGGCGGTCGCCGACGTGCAGCATCCGCAGCGAGTGGCACGTGGGGTGGTAGGTGACGCGGTGCGGGTAGTACGCGCCGACGTCGGTGACGCCGAGGACGTCCACCAGGAACTCCGTCAGCTCGTACACGCGGGAGGCGACCCCGGCGGCGCGCGGCGCGAGCCGCGGGTGCCAGTCGCGGATCATCGCCCCGCAGGACGCGGACGGCGTCACGATCGCGTCGTAGGGCTCGAACGTCTCCGCGAACCCCTTCACCAGGGGCAGCGCCTGCTTCCGGTAGCCGGTGTTGAGGTGCATCTGCCCGCAGCAGGTCTGCGACTCGGGGAACTCGACGTCGTGGCCGAGGCGCCGCAGCAGCCGCACCACGGCCCGGCCCGTCCCCGGGTACATCGTGTCGTTGACGCAGGTGAGGAACAGCGCGACCTTCACAGTGCCTGCCTCCCGAGGGCGGGGCCGCCCAGGGCGGAGCGGCTGGACTCGCGGACGACCAGCTCGGGCTGGAACATCACCTGCTGGTGGGCGTGCCCGCCCGAGTCGTCGCACTCCTCCAGCAGCAGCTCGGTCGCGATCCGGCCGAGCTGGTAGGTGGGCTGCCGCACCGAGCTGAGCGGGACGGCGGCGGCGGCCGAGAACTCGATGTCGTCGTACCCGATCAGCGCGACGTCATCCGGCACCTTGATCCCGGCCTGCAGCAGGACGCGCAGCACGCCGAGCGCGAGCAGGTCGTTCGCGCAGAAGATCGCCTCGGGCAGCGGCGGGCCGGCCTCCAGCAGCCGCCGGGCCGCCTCCTGCCCGGACCGGGCGTTCATCGCCCCCACCGCGACCTCGCGCATCGCCTTCCCGGGGAGCCCGGCGGCGCGCAGCGCCCGCAGCGCGCCCTTGCGCCGGTCGACGCACTGGCGCAGCACGGCCGGCCCGGTCACCAGCGCCAGCGTCCGGGCCCCCGCGTCCAGCAGTTCGCGGACCGCGAGCTCGCCGCCGGCGACGTCGTCCACGGCGACCGAGCACTGGTTGGCGCGCGGCGTCGGGTGGTCGAGCAGCACCACCGGGACGCCCCGCTCGCTCAGCCGGTCGGCGGCCTCGCCGTCGTCGCCGACCGGGGTCAGCAGGACGCCGCGGACGCGCTGCTCGGCGAACACCCGCAGGTTGCGCAGCTCCCGCTCGTCGGACTCGCCCGAGGAGGACAGGATCACCGCGTAGCCGCGCTCGCTGGCGGTGTCCTCCACGCCGCGCGCCACGTCGGTGAAGAACGGGTTGGCCAGGTCGAGGACCATCAGCCCGATCGTGCTGCTGTGCCCGGCGCGCAGGGTGGACGCCGAGCCGTTGCGGACGAAGCCGAGATCGCGGATCGCCTGCTCGACGCGGACGCGGGTGGTCTCGGCGACGCGCTCGGGCCGGTTGAGCACGTTGGACACGGTGCCGGGCGAGACGCCGGCGTGCGCCGCGACCTGCTTGATGCCGACCGTCCTGCCCGGCGGCGCGGAGCGGCCGGTCTCGTCTGCGCCCAATCTGTGTGCCCCCGAGTCGTCCGCTGCTGTGTCGCCGCTCACTTTGGTCATTCGATTAAAACGTGTCAACCCGTGGTGGGGGTCCACGGGCTCCGAAACCTTGGCGGCCGGTCCTGGCCGTGTACGACTTCTGAACGTCGCGGGCCCTTGCGAGCACGGGCTTCTCGCAGCGTCGGGCGGGGTTGGCGGCAAGGTTCCCTCTTGACGGGTGCTCCGGGTCACATCTAGCGTCCTCCGCAACATCCCGTTAAAACGTTTTTCATCTGTACGTCACAGACGACCCCCGCGAGGAGGGCCGCGATGAGTGCACCGGGCCGCTCGGCGCCGCCGACATTGGCACTGGTCAACGTGAGTAAGTCGTTCGGCGCGGTCCGCGCGCTGCAGGGGGTCACCCTGGAGCTCCACGCGGGCGAGGTGCACGCCCTTGCGGGGGAGAACGGCGCCGGCAAGTCCACCGTCGTAAAAACGTTCGCAGGGGTCCACCGCCCCGACGCGGGCGAGGTGCGGGTGGACGGCGAGCCGGTGGCCTTCAACAGCCCCGCCGACGCGCAGGCCGCCGGTGTCGCGGTCATCTACCAGGAGCCCACGCTGTTCCCCGACCTGTCGGTCGCGGAGAACATCTTCATGGGCCGCCAGCCGCGCGGCGCGCTCGGCCGCATCGACCGCCGCGCCATGCACGCCGAGACGGCGCGGCTGTTCGAGCGGCTCGGCGTCGCGCTGGACCCGCAGCAGCCCGCCCGCGGCCTGTCGATCGCCGACCAGCAGGTCGTCGAGATCGCCAAGGCCATCTCCCGGGACGCGCGGGTGCTCATCATGGACGAGCCGACCGCGGCGCTCACCGGCCAGGAGGTCGCGCGCCTGTTCGCGGTCACCCGCAGCCTGCAGGAGAGCGGCTGCGCGGTGCTGTTCATCTCGCACCGGCTGGAGGAGATCTTCGAGATCTGCCGCCGGGTCACGACGCTGCGCGACGGCACCTACGTCGGCACCGACATGGTCGCCGACATCACCCCCGACGACCTCGTCCGCCGGATGGTCGGCCGCGACCTCGACGCGCTCTACCCCAAGCAGGACGTCACGCCCGGCGAGGTCGCGCTGAAGGTGAGCCGGCTGACCCGCGAGGGCGCCTTCACCGACGTCTCCTTCGAGGTCCGCCGCGGCGAGATCGTCGCGCTGGCCGGGCTCGTCGGCGCCGGCCGCAGCGAGGTCGCCCGCGCCGTCTTCGGCGTGGACCGCTGGGACGCC
>NZ_JBEZJP010000553.1:0-4431 GCF_040653175.1 Actinomadura sp. NPDC048032 | reverse complement strand
TCCCGCTGCCAGAGCGTGTAGTCCGCATACTGCACGGGCAACGCCGACCACTGCGGCTCCCGACCCTCCGCACGCGCCGCATAGGCGAGGATCACGTCCCGGGCCAGCGGCGCCATCGACCAGCCGTCCGCCGCGATGTGGTGCAGGACGAGCATGAGGACATGCGCGCCGCCGCCGAGGGCGAACAGGCGGGCGCGCAGCGGCGGCTCCACCGACAGGTCGAAGCCCTGCCCGACCGTCGCGGCCAGCGCCGCGGGCAGCGCGCTCTCCTCCACCTCCGCGACGTCGAGGCGGGGGCGGGCGTCGGCGGGGTCGAGGACGAGCTGCCGGGCGGTCCCCGACCGGTCGGGGAAGATCGTGCGGAGGGGCTCGTGGCGCGCCGCGACGTCGGCCAGCGCGGCGCGCAGCGCGGCGAGGTCGAGCGCGCCGTCCAGGCGCAGCGCGATCGGCATATTGAACGCCGCGGGGGCGCCCTCGAACCGGTTGAGGAACCAGAGCCGCTGCTGCGCGTAAGACAGCGGGACGACGTCCGGACGCTCGGCGCGCACCAGCGGCGGGCGGACGTCCCCGTCCGCCTCGGCGAGCCGTCCGGCGAGGCCCGCCGCGGTGGGCGCCTCGAACAGCGCCCGGACGGGCAGCTCGGCGCCGAGCGCGGAGCGGATCCGGCTGACGAGGCGGGTCGCGGTGAGGGAGTCGCCGCCGAGGTCGAAGAAGCCGTCGTCCACGCCGACCCTCGGCACTCCGAGGACCTCGGCGAACAGGCCGCAGAGGATCTCCTCCCGGGGCGAGCGCGGCGCGCGGCGGGCGGCGGCGCCGGCGTCGGGCGCGGGCAGCGCGGCCCGGTCGAGCTTGCCGTTCACGGTGAGCGGCAGCGCGTCCAGGACGGTGAACGAGGGGACCATGTAGTCGGGGAGCCGCTCGGCCGCGTACCGCAGGACGGCGGCGGCGTCGACGTCGGGGCCGACGAGGTAGGCGGCGAGGCGCCGGTCGCCCGGGCGGTCCTCGCGGACGACGACGGCGGCCCGCGCGACGCCGGGGCATCCGGCGAGGACGTTCTCGATCTCCCCCGGCTCCACCCGGAAGCCGCGGATCTTCACCTGGTCGTCGGCGCGGCCGAGGTACTCGACCGTCCCGTCCGGCCGCCACCGGGCGAGGTCGCCGGTGCGGTACATGCGGTCGCCGGGCGCGCCGAACGGGTCGGCGACGAAGCGCTCGGCGGACAGGCCGGGCCGGTCGTGGTAGCCGCGCGCGAGCTGCGCGCCCGCGAGGTACAGCTCGCCGGGGACGCCGGCCGGGACGGGCTGGAGCGCGCGGTCGAGCACGTAGGCCCGGGTGCCCCGCTGGGGCGCGCCGACGGTCGGGCGGTCGCTGTCGGCGACCGCCGCGTTCATGGTGTCGACGGTCGACTCGGTGGGCCCGTAGAAGTTGCGGGCGGTGAGGCCGGTGACGGCCCGCAGCTCCGTCCACAGGCTCTCGCTGATCGCCTCGCCGCCGAGGAGGAGCTGCGAGGGCCGGTGCCGGCCGTCGGCGTCCAGCAGCCCCGCCTCGCGGAGCGAGGTGAAGTGCGACGGGGTGGTGTTCACCAGGTCGATCCGCACGCGCGCCACGTACGCGGTGTAGGCCTCCACGTCGCGGCGGGTCTCGTCGTCGATGAGGTGCAGCTCGTGGCCGTACATCATCCACAGCAGGCCCATCCAGGACGTGTCGAACGAGAACGACGCCAGGTGGGCGAACCGCATCCGGCGGCCGCCGGCGGACTCGACGAGCGGGTCGAAGAACGCGTCCCGGTGGGCCTCGAAGTAGTTGAGCACGCCCGAGTGCGGGACGGTCACGCCCTTGGGGCGTCCGGTGGATCCCGACGTGTAGATGACGTAGGCGGCGTTGTCCGCCCGCAGGCTCCGGACCCGCTCCCCGTCGGCGGGGTCGTGGGAGGGCCGGCCCGCGGCGTCCGGGAAGTCGCCGGCGGTGATGGTCAGCACCGGGCGGCAGTCGTCCAGCGTGGAGGCGACGCGGTCGGCCGGGTACTCGGGGTCGATGGGCACGTACGCGGCGCCCGCCTTCAGGACCCCGAGAATCGCGACGACGATCTCGGGGGTGCGCGGCAGGACGAGCGCGACGCGGTCCTCGGGGCCGACGCCCCGTGCGATCAGCTCGTGCGCGAGGCGGTTGGCGCGCGCGTTCAGCTCGGCGTAGGTCAGCCGGGCGTCGCCGCAGACGAGGGCGGTCTCGTCCGGGGTGCGGGCGGCCTGGGCCTCGAACAGGGCCGCGAGGGTGCCCGACGGAGCGTCGGCGGCGGTGTCGTTCCAGGCGGTGTCGTTCCAGGCGGTGTCGTTCCAGGCGGTGTCGTTCCAGGCGGTGTCGTTCCAGGCGGTGTCGTTCCAGGCGGTGAGGTTCGCTCGTTCGGCGCCGTCCGCGAGGTCCACCGCGCCGATCATCTGGTCCGCGTCCTCGGCGAACGCCTCCAGGAAGCGGCGGACGCGCGCGAGCAGCGCCTCCACGGCGGGCGCCTCGAAGACGTCGGGCCGGTAGTGCAGGCGGAGCGAGAGGCTCTCGCCCGGGACGGCGACGAAGGACAGGGGGAAGTGGGTGGCGTCGTAGGAGTCGGCCCCGGCGATGCGGACGCCGTTGAGGGAGCCGTCCATCGAGGACGGGTCGAACGGGTAGTTCTCCAGCACCGTCATCGTGTCGAACAGCGCGCCGCCGTGGCCCGCCGCCCGCTGGATGTCGGTGAGGCCGAGATGGTGGTGGGCGAGCAGCTCGGTCTGCTCGTCCTGGAGCCGCTCCATCAGCGCGCCGAGCGGCTCGTCCAGCCGGTACCGGACGCGGACCGGCAGCGTGTTGATGAAGAGCCCGATCATCTGCTCGATGCCCGGCAGCTCGGGGGGACGGCCGGAGACGGTCGCGCCGAACACCACGTCCCCCCTGCCGAGGAGCCGTCCGAGGACGAGTCCCCAGGCGCCCTGCAGGACGGTGCTCAGCGTGACGCCGTGGCGGCGGGCGGCGCGGGTGAGGCGGCGGGTGGCGCGCTCGTCCAGCGCGGTGGTCGTGCGCTCGGGCGGTTCGGGGGCGCGGGCGGCGGCCGCGGGAGCGACGAGTCCGGGCTCCTCCACGCCGTCCAGCGCGCGGCGCCAGGCGTCCTCGGCGGCCGCGCGGTCCTGCCGGGAGAGCCAGGCCAGGTAGTTCTTGTAGGGGGTGACGCGGGGCATCCCGGCGTCGTGGCCGCCCTGCATGTACAGCAGGAACAGCTCGGTCACCATGATCGGCGTGGACCAGCCGTCCAGCAGGATGTGGTGGTTGGTGAGGATCAGCCGGTACCGCTCGGGGCCCATGCGGACGAGGACGAACCGCAGCAGCGGCGGCGCGGTCATGTCGAAGCCGCGCGCCCGTTCCCGCAGCACGACGGCGTCGGCCCCGGCGCCGTCGGCGGCGATCTCCTCCCACGGCAGCGCGACGGTGCGCGGCACGACCTGCACGGGCCGCGACAGGTCCTCGTGCCAGAACGCGGCGCGCAGGTTGGGATGGCGGCGCAGCAGCGTCTCGGCGGCGGTCCGCAGCGCGGCGACGTCGAGGGGGCCCTCCAGGTCCAGGACGAGCTGGGCCGTGTAGACGTCGCCGTCGCCGGCGTCGAAGAGGGCGTGGAAGAAGAAGCCCTGCTGCAGCGGCGACAGCGGCAGGATGTCCTCGAGGTCGCCCCGGTTCACTTCTTCTGCCTCCACGCGGTCTGCAGCTTGTCGATCTCGCCCTGGTCCAGCTCCACCAGCAGGTCGGACGGGGTGAACCCGCCGGCCGCGCCGCCGGCGACGTCCGCGACGAGGCCGCGCAGCGCCGCGAACCAGCCCTCGGCCAGCTCCCGGACGTCGGCGGAGTCCAGCAGCCCGCCGGGCCATGTCCAGGTCGCCGACAGCACCGGGCCCGCGGGCAGGTCCCGGGTGAGGGCGTTGACCTCCAGGGCGTGCGCCATCGGCATGCGAGGGTCCTCCCCGGCGGGCAGCTCCTCGGGCGCGAGCGTCCAGTCGCCGCCGTCGCCGCCGTCCGCGATCCGGCCGAGGTAGTTGAACGCGATCTGCGCCCGCGGGACCTCGGCGAGCTCCTCGTCGCCGTCCACGTGGCGGAGCAGGCCGTACCCGAGGACGTCCGGGACGGCGCGCAGCTGCTCCTTGACCTTCTTGACGGCCGCGCCGCCGGTCGCGCCCCCCGCGTCCAGCCGGACGGGGTGGATCGAGGTGAACCAGCCGGCCGTGCGCGAGACGTCCACGCCCGGCACGGAGTCCTCGCGGCCGTGGCCTTCGAGGTCGACCAGCACGCCGGTGCCGCGCCCGCCGCGGCGCCTGCGCCACTGGGCGACGGCGAGGGCGAGGCCGGTGAGCAGCACGTCGTTTTGGCGACGGGCACCGACTCGCCGGTGAGCGCCGACTCGTCCACCGCGAACTC
>NZ_JBEZJP010000552.1:0-4448 GCF_040653175.1 Actinomadura sp. NPDC048032 | reverse complement strand
GAGTGGGAGACCAGCAGCGCGGCCCCGTCGGGGTTCTCCATCTCCTGGGGCTCGTTCTTGCCTCGCGCGACCAGAATCCTGGAAGCGGCGCTCATCGCCGCGGCAGCCCCGTCCCGTGCATGCCTCATGGCGGGCCCCCTCGCCTTCTTCCATCACCGCGTGACTTCGCGCTCGTCCTGGGTTTACCACGGGCGGGGCGGACAGGACCCCCGATGGTCTGTCGCCGGTCGATTCGCGACGTTCGCCCCGTGCGTCGTTGGACCTTACACCACGCTTATACGCGCCGGTCGGGCCGGGCGCTGATCCTTCTCCCGCCCTGCTCGCGGTGCCGTGACGGTGCGCGCCCGGGGCCTCACGCAGCGGTCCGCGGGCCGCCCGGCGCGGACGTGGTCGATGTGGCTGAGCACCGCGGTGAACCCCGGGTCGCCGGTGTGCCGGCCGTGCCGGACGTCCAGCTCCGTGCCGTCCGCCACGAAGATCAGCCCGTCCGCGATGCTCATGAACGGGGTGTCGTCGCGGGTGTGGCCCTGGCTGAAGATCTCGCCCGGCACATCGAAGATCAGCAGCGCGTACTGCCGGCCGGTGTGCCCGCTGGTGATGCGGTAGGCGCAGGTGAACTCCGGGCTCAGCGCCCGGCGGGTGACCGGCAGGGGCCTGCGGTCGCGCAGCAGGTCGAAGCGGTTCCTGGCGAACAGCTCCCGCTGCAGCCGCGGGTCGAGCGGCAGCACGTCCAGCCGGTGCGAGATCTTCAGCGCGGACTGGTCGAGCTCCTCGGTCATCGCCGCGAGCAGGTGCGACTTGCCCGACCCGGACGTGCCGACCATCCCGACGATCAGGACGGTCATGCCGCCGAGCGACGCGGGCACGAAGTGGTCCTTGCCGGTGGCCTCGCAGACCCGCCAGGCGTGCATCGTCCGGGTGCGCCAGCGGACGTCGCTCTCGCCGGACTCCCGGGTCAGCGCGATCTCCTCGCCGTCCACGGTGCGGTCGACGAGCGGGGCGCTGTTCCAGTCGAACTCGCTCAGGCAGTACGGGCACACCATGGTGCGGTCGGGGCCGTCCGGCGGGCCGGGCACCCGGGGCCGGTGCGGGGACTCCGCACCGGTGTCCCGGCTCGGCCCCGCCTCGGGCGTGTCGTAGGCGGTTTCGTCGGCCGCGGTGCCGCCGGCCGTCGCGGCGCCGGCGGGCGCGTCGCCGGGCGCGGCGCCGCTCGGCCGGGCGTCCAGGCCCGGGGCGGTGACCGGGTCCAGGTCCAGGTCCGGGTTCGCGGCGGGCAGCGGGTAGGCCGGCCCGTCGAGCTTCGGCGGAAGCTTGGGCCTGGGGGGTTCGGGGTCGCTCACGGTCACCTCACGAGCAGGACGGCAGTGACGATCAGGGCCACGGCGAGGACCCCGAGGACGAGGAGGAGCAGCAGGACGCCCGCGCCGCCGGGGGGCGTCCCGTCCGGGGCCGTCCCGGACGGCGCGACGGGGCTCGCCTGCACCCGCGCCCGCGGCGGCTCGGCCGCGGTCCGGCGGCTCCGGCGGAACTCGCGCTGGCGGCGGCGCAGCTCGCGGAACTCGGCCCGCCCGCCCTCCTCCGCGGCGTGCCGCAGGTCGCGGACGGCCGAACGCGGCCTGGTCTCGGGCAGCACCGCCTGGGGAGACGCCTGCGGAGTCGCGTGAGGGGGCGCCTGGCCAGGGGACGGGCGCCGGGGCGGAGCCGCCGGATCGCGCCGGTCCTCCGGGACGTGCCCGGGCGGCGGCGGTTTCGGGCGGCTCCGCCACAGCCGGTCCCTGATCTCGCCGGGGGAGACGGCATGGCCGCCGGAGGCGTGGAAGGCCGGTTCGAGCACCTGCGCGAGGTCGGCGTCGACCTCGGCGAGCTCGGCGACGAGGGCCGCGGGCGTGCCGCCGCCGGGCGAGCCGATGGCGAGCCGCAGCAGCAGGTGGGCGGCGGCCTGGACGTCCGGGACGTCGCCGGCCGGCAGCCCCGTCGGCGTGCCGAGCGCGGATCCGGCGAGCGCCTCGGGCGGGCCGAGCGGCTCCACGTGCCCGAAGCCGTGCAGCTCGACGCGCCGGCCGTCCCAGAACACCGTGTCCGCCGAGACGGCCCGGTGCGCGAAGCCGAGGTCGGCGAGGAACGCGAGCGCGCCGAACAGGTCGCGCGCCGCCCGGCCGAGCTGCACGTCGTCGAGCCGGGGCGCCGGGTCGCACCGGGAGACGGGCACGCCGCGGCGGGTGACCATCAGGCACACGGGGCTCTGCGCCGCCCGGAAGCCGATCATCCGCCCGGCGGACGCCTGCCGCCCGCCGATCCGGTCGTAGACCTCGGCCTCGCGGCGCAGCAACTTCGCGCCGGTGGGCGTGAGGGCCGTCTTGAGCAGGACGTCGCGGTCGTCGGCGCGGCCGTAGCGGTGGCTGAGGAGCGCGTCCTCGTGCCGCAGCCCGCCCTGCACGAAAGTGACCATGACCCGACCGGATTGCCCGAAAGATGACTTTTGGAGGGTGAATGTCTCTTCCGCTGGCGCTCCAGCCTGTTCCGTGTAGATAGCGCCCCCTCGGGTCATATTCACGGTGTGACGAATAAGTGGTGGTAAGGATCCGCTAGGTGTGACGCACGGAGTTGGGGGAAGGTTGCCGCCTTTTTCGGCCGAGGTCGGCAGGGGTGAGGCGGGCACGGCCCCGCCGCCACGGCGCCGCCGGTCTGTCCGGCGCTGTGCACGGGGCCGCTCGGCCTCCGCCCCCGTCCCGCCGCCCCTGACGACGCGACCGGACATGGACGGATTTCCGGGAGTGTGCAAAACGCAATGGACAACGTGCTAAGAAAATGCCGCTCACCGGCGACTCGGCAGCCGCGCCGGCTTGACGGGGAATGCGGACTCCGGCCGGGGCGTTCTTCTGGTGATGAGCGACAGGACGGATGCGGAAGCGGCGCGGACGCGCGAGGTGCTGGAGGCCGAGCGCGAGCGCACGCTGGCCGCCGTCCGCGCGCTCGACCGCGACCGCGAGGGCATCGTGGAGTCGGCCCGGCTGTCGGCCGTGGACGACGAGCACGATCCCGAGGGCGCGACCCTCGGGTTCGAGCGAGCCCACGTGGAGGCGCTGCTCGCGGCGGCGCGGGGCCGTCTCGACGACCTCGACCGGGCTCTGGAACGGCTCGCCGCGGGAACCTACGGCGTCTGCACGTCCTGCGGTCGCCCGATCGGCGCCGGACGGCTCGCGGCCCGGCCCGCCGCGGCACTGTGCATCTCCTGCGCCTGAACGTCCCGCGCGCCCCCTCCTCCGTCGACTGGCCCGGCGGCTACGCAGCACTGACCTTCCGGCACATCGGGTTCGGTCACGCTCCGTATTGAAGAGAGCACCGTGCGGGAAGGAGAGAGGCGACCGCGACGTCCCAGGAAACACTCGGGAACAGGAAAAGCTCATGCGCCTCTCCACCATGGCCCTCGCCGGCACGACCGCCGCCCTCAGCCTCGCCTTCACCACCGCCCCGGCCATGGCCGGGACGGAGACCAGGCTCTCCGCCGAACCCGTCCAGCTCACTTCCCAGGGCTACGGTGCTCTGATGATCGGCAGTTCCGAGCGGGCCGCGCTTCGCACCGGGATGCTGGTCCGCAAGTCCACCGGACGGTGGTGCGACGGCTTCGACCTGAAGGGCCACCCCACAGGCCGCGACGACCTGTCGGTCTACATCTCCAAGAAGTACGGGGTCGCGATGATCCAGCCGCCCCGCGGCGCCCGCACTCCGCGCGGCGTCCACGTCGGCTCCACGCTCCCCGAGCTCAGGCGCGCCTATCCGGGCGTCCGTCGCGACGTCCACGGCTTCTGGGACGTCACCGCGCCCCGCAACCACCGGGCGCTGTACCAGTTCGAGGCGGAGCGCGGGCACGTCACCATGATGGCGCTGAGCCTGAAGAACCAGGACTGCTTCAACTGATCGGCCCCGGGGCGCGCACCCTTCCGCCGACCTCTGAGTGAACGCGTCTGAGACGGCAATACCGGAGGACACGTCCCCCCGGAGGTGCGCATGGTCTGGCTCGGACTTCTCCTCGTCGTCGCGGGCGCCGTCCCGGCTCTCACCGCGGACGGTGAGCTCGGCGGTGTCGACCTCACCGTGGCGGGGGCCGCCGTCATGGCCGTCGGCGCGGTCCTGCTGGTCGCGGGCATCCTGCGGCTGCGCGTCCGGCGCCGTGTCGGGTCGCCCGGCGCGGCCGCGCAGGCCTACTACCGGACCTCGACCGGCAAGATCGTCGCGATGGTGATCGCGGTGGTCTACATCGTCTCGCCGGTCGACCTGATCCCGGACGTCTTCCTGCCGTTCGGAATCGTCGACGACGCCACCGCCCTCACCTGGCTGCTCTTCGCCCTCGGCCAGGAGTACACGCGACGATCCCGCACGCGCCGCCGCGTCCCCTGACGCGGCGCGGGCCGGCGGTGCCGTCCGGAGAGGGGAAGCCGGCGGCGTAC
>NZ_JBEZJP010000551.1:0-4463 GCF_040653175.1 Actinomadura sp. NPDC048032 | reverse complement strand
GGGGCGTCCACCAGGAGCTGCCCTTCTACCAGGAGATCGAGTTCTACCCGCCGGGGCCGTACGCGCGCGCCCGGCCCCACCCGGAGGTATCCGATGGTGAACTCTGTGATCGCCGGGCTGACCAGCGGCGGCGGTTACGCCCTGCTCGGCCTGTGCGTCGTGCTGACCTACCGGCTCGTCGCGGTGGTCAACTTCGCGATGACGGCGGTCGGCGCCATGGGCGCCTTCGTGATGGTGTCGCTCACCGACAAGGGCCTGAACGTCTGGCCGGCCCTGCTCGCCGGCGCCGTCACCGCCGCGCTGCTGTCCGGGCTGCTCGGCGCCGCGCTCGTCCGCTGGTTCGCCGGGCACCGCGAGCGGACCAAGGCCGCCGTCACCGTCGCGCTCTACGTGGCGCTCACCGCGATCGGGCTGCGCCTGTTCGGCGGCAACAGCACCGGCGCGCACCGCTTCCCGTCCCCGTTCGCCGACCCGGTCTTCACGGTCGGCGGCGTGGTCGTCCCGCAGTCGGTGCTGGTGTCGCTGGGGTTCGCGCTGCTCATCACGCTCGCCGTCGGGCTCATGCTGACCCGCACGCGGCTCGGGCTGAAGCTGCAGGCCCTGTCCGAGCGGCCGAGCACCGCCGAGGTCGTCGGCATCCCCGCCCCGCTGCTCGCCGTGGGGGTCTGGTCCGGCGTCGGGGCGATCACGATGCTGGTCATCGTGCTCGTCGCGCCCCGGCTCGGCGGCGACTACGCCACCCTGGCCGGGCTGATCAGCACGGCGCTGGCCGTCGCGATGGTCGGCGCGTTCCGCAGCCTGCCGCTGACGCTCGTCGGCGGTCTCGTCCTGGGCTGCCTGGAGGGCCTGTCGTCCTCCCTCAGCTCCATCCAGAAGTACCAGGGCGTCGTGCCCTTCCTGGTGATCCTCGTGCTCCTGTGGTGGCGCAGCCGCCGCGAGGTCTGGGACACCGCGCACAGCCGATAGAGAAACGAGCGAAGATGCCACAACCGGCCTCCACCCGGGCCGCCGTGCTCCGCGAGCACGGCGCCGAACTGAGCCTCGAGGAACTGCCGCTGCCCGCCGAGTGCGAGCCCGGCGCCGCGGTCGTCCGGGTCGACTGCGCCACCCTGTGCGCGACGGACGTGCACCTGTGGTCCGGCGCCATGACGTTCCCGGAGATGCTGCCGATCGTCCTCGGCCACGAAATGATGGGCACCGTCTGCGCCGTCGGGCCCGGCACCCGCGACGCCCTCGGCCGCGACGTCAGGGTCGGCGACCGCATCGGCTGGTCGGAGTCGGTCTGCGGCCACTGCTACGGCTGCACCGTGCTGCGCAACCCCGTCGCCTGCGCCGAGCGCGGCTACGGCTTCCTCCTGCGCGCCGACCGGTTCCCCTACGCCACCGGCGGGCTCGCGGGCCACAACTACGTGACGCCCGGAGCGCTCAAGCTCGTCCTGCCCGACGACGTGAAGGACACCTGGGCGGCCTCGGCCGGCTGCGCGGTCAAGACCGTCCTGCACGCCTTCGACCGCGCCGGGGGAGTGCGGCCCGGATCGACCGTCGCCGTCCAGGGCGCGGGCGCGCTCGGGATCGTCGCCACGGCCGTGGCGAGCGTGTCCGGCGCCGGCCGGGTCATCACGATCGGCGCGCCCGACGCGCGCCTGGAGCTGGCCCGCCGCTTCGGGGCCGACCTGACCGTCGGGCTGGACGGCGACGCCGACTCCCGCGTCGCGGCCGTCATGGAGGCCACCCAGGGCCGCGGCGCCGAGCTGGTCCTCGACCTCGCCGGGGCCCCCGGCGTCGGCGCCGAGGCGGTCGGGATGGCCGCGTTCGGCGGCCGGTTCGTCGTCGTCGGCAGCACCGGCCCGCGGCCCGAGCCGCTCGCCCTCGGCGCGATCATGGGTAAGGAGCTGGACGTGCTCGGCTCGCTGAACGGCGACGTCGGCGACCTGCACCGCTCCGTCGAGTTCCTGCGCAGGTTCCAGGACCGCTTCGCCTGGGACGACCTGTTCGGCGCCCCCGGCGGCCTCGGCGACGCGTCCGGCGCGCTCGCGGCGATGGCGCGGCAGGAGCAGGTCAAGGCCGTCATCAATCCCAACCGATAGGAAACCCCGTGCCCACGCAGATTCCCCGCCGCCGGCTCGGCGCCGCCGGGCCCGAGGCGTCCGTGCTCTCCCTCGGCTCCTGGCACACCTACGACCGGATGGACTTCGCCGACTCCGTCGCCATGGTCCGCCACGCCGTCGACTCCGGCCTCGACCTCTTCGACGTGGCCGTCTACGGGATGCCCGGCCACCCGCCGGTGTTCACCGACGTGCTGTTCTCCGCGATCGTGCGCGCCGCCGGGATCGCCCGTGACGACTACCTGCTGTCCACCAAGCTGTGGCTGGAGGAGTACCCCGGGCGGACGCTGCGCGACCAGCTCACGGGGGCGCTGTTCCGCGTCGGCGCCGACCACGCGGACGTGGCCGTCCTCGGCGACATCCGCCGCGACGACATCGACCTGCGGCGGCTCGCCGAGGACCTCGCCGCGCTGGAGAAGGAGGGGCTGATCGGCTGCTGGGGCGTCAACAACTGGTCCGCCACGGCCATCCGGACGATCCGCGGGCACGCCCTCGCCGCGGGCTCCCCGGGCCCGCAGCTCGCTCAGCTGAAGTACAGCCCGTGCCGGCGAGCCATCCCCGACGGCGAGCCGTTCGCCGCCGTCTTCGCCGAGGGCGTGGCCATGCAGGCCTCGGACGTCCTGGAGGGCGGCATCCTCGCCGGGAACATCGAGCCGTCCCGGCAGATCGGACGGGACCCGGGCGGGATCCGCTCCCGCATCCAGGAGGCCGCCGGGGGCATCGCCGCGCTCGGCGCCGAGCTGGACGCCACGCCGGCACAGTTGTGCATCGCCTTCACGCTCACGCATCCCGCGACCGCGACCGTCCTCTTCGGCGCCAGCGGCATGCGGCAGCTGACCGACAACATCGCGGCGCTGGACGTGCTCGAGCGCGTCGGCGCGGAGCGTCTGCGGGCCCTGATGGAGCCCTTCTGGGCGGACCGCGACGTCGTGGACCCCGAAGGCCCGTGAGCCGCGGGCGGTGAGCCGCGTCCGGACCGGCGGGGGGCGGTCCGGACGCGCGCCGCCGGACGCCCGGTGATCGCCGGCACGCCTCGCGCATCGATCGGGTAACGCCGCCCCGGGGACGGGCCCCGCGTCGGGGAGGATGCCGGTGCGCCCGCCGGCGGGGCCCGCGGTCCTGGAGAAGCACGGTCCTGGACAAGCACGGCCCCGGGGAAGCACGGGCCCGCGTCCCGTGGGTTCGCGGTGGCGGGACGCGGCCCGAGGACCCAGCATGGAAAGGATGGTCGTGGTGATTTCCGCGCCACGCAGGCGCAGGTCGCCTCCGTGGTTCGGGACGGAGACGAGGCGCGCCCTCGTCGCCGGGGCGGCGGTCGCGGGGCTGGCGCTCCTCGCGGGCTGGCCGTACTGGCGCGGCCATCCGGCCGCCGCCGCGATCACGGCGGCCAGCTGCGCCGCCATCGCGCTGGTGGGCGTGCTGCTCGCGACAGGGCCCCGCACCCGCCGCACCGGGCTGCTGTTCGCGGCCGCGTCGGTGTGCTGGGCGGTCAACTGGGCCGCGAGCTGGGACGCGACCATCGGGCCCATCATGTCGCCCTACGCCCAGGCCGACTTCTACCTCGCGCTCGCCGTCGGCGTCCTGCTCTACCCGGGCGGGCGCCTGGAGTACCTGGCGGACCGGATCTGGACGGGCGCGGCGTGCCTCGTCCTGTGGGGCTGCCCAACGGCGCTGTGGGTCACCTCCGAGCCGGAATGGGCGGCGTTCCGGGGAGAGTCGGTGTGGTGGCCCGCCCTCTACCCCGACCTGGAGGTCTTCAAGGTCGTCCTCCAGGTGTCCGCCGCGCTGTACCTCCTGCTCGCCCTGTCGTTCGCCGTCGTCCTCCTGCTACGGCTGCCGCGGATGGGCCGGCTGCGGCGCCTGGTCGCCCTGCCCGTGACGGTCGCGATCGGGTTCGTCGGCGTCTCGGCCGCGTTCACCCAGAAGCCGATCATGGAGGCGTCGATCCCGCTGGACGACCTGCTGCACGTCTACGTGGTGCAGGGCGCGGTCGTCGTGCTCGTCCCGCTGACGCTGCTGGCGTCCGGGCTGCGGGTCCGCATCGCGGAGCTGGCCGTCGCGGGCCGCATGCTCCGGCTGACCGCTCCGGTGTCGGTGGAGAGGATCCGCGACGCGCTGCGCGACGTCCTGCACGACCCGACCCTGGAGCTGTGGTTCTGGGCGCCGACCGAGGGCGGCTACGTCGACACCGCCGGGCGCCCCGTCGACCTGGGCCCGGAGACGGACGGCGCGGACGACGAGGCGCGGGGCGATCCCGCCGGGGAGGGAGGGCGCTGGCGGCACCGCGTGCGCGGCGCGTCCGGGGAGCCGCTCGTCGGACACCAGCCGCACCCAGAACGGGTCCCTGGCGACGAGCTC
>NZ_JBEZJP010000550.1:0-4480 GCF_040653175.1 Actinomadura sp. NPDC048032 | reverse complement strand
GTAACCACAGCGCCCATTGGCTTTGAAAGCCCTGCAGGTAAGGGCTTCGCTCGCGTGCGAGACAGGCGCCCTTCCGACGCTGATCGCCAGGGCGAGCCCTGGCGTTCGGAGGCGAGCCGCTGCGTGATCGTGTGCTGGAGGCGCTGCAGGCCGGACGTGCCGACCAGCCCGATCTGGCCTTCGAGGTCGCGCAGCAGGACGTCCTCGTTCATCACGACCTCCGACGACTGCATCATCACGGTGCCCTGGCCGGTGAAGTCGAACTGGTGCTCCTCGCCGGACGAGCCGCCGATCCCGAAGACCATCCGGGCGGCGCCGAACGCGCCGCGCATGTAGGAGTGGTCGTAGTGGTGGCAGGGCGACGGGCAGTCGGCCCAGCCGAGCAGCGCCTGCGGGTCGACGCGGATCGGCGGCTCGACGAAGTGCACGGGCCCGTTGGAGGCGGCGACGAAACGCCCCGTGCCGATCAGGGTCAGGAACCCGGGGATGATCGACTGCTTCAGCTCCAGGCCCGGTTCGAAGGCGAGCAGGTTCCCCGCCCGGACGGTGAGGTTGCCCTTCTCCAGGTCGAAGGAGTTGACGTCGAACCCCCGGTCGGCGAGGACGAGCTTGCCCTGCCCCTGCGCGACGATCCAGTCCTGCGCGTACAGCGGGGAGTTGAAGGTGTGCGCGACGAGGGAGTCCAGCGGGCCGGCCGACAGCGCCTCGAACCTGATCTGCCCGTAGTAGGCGATCATCTTGCCCTTCTGCGCGAACCACTGCCCGTTGAGGTCGACGCTGAAGGCGTAGGGGTTGACGTTGTCGTTGGACGGCAGGGTCGTGGGGTTCCAGGTCCGCGTCCCGAACGTGCTCACGGTCAGATCTTCCTCTCGCTGGCCTGGACGTAGACGACGCCGGAGCCGCTCAGCTCCAGCTGGAAGCCCTCGCCGGAGCCGCGCCCGATCAGGTCGCGCAGCCCCACCGCCGTGGTGAGCTTGTTCTGCACCTGGCCGCGGTGGGCCACGTACGCCTGCGGGTCGACGTGGACCGGGCGCTGCGGGGTGATCGGCAGCTCCATCACGCCGCCGTGCGACAGCAGCGCGCACGCGCCGTGCCCGGTGAGCGTCGTGGTGAACAGGCCCTGCCCGGTGACCGCGCCGCGCACGATGCCGCGCACGCCGCCCTGCTCGCCCATGAACATGGTTCCGACCTGCAGGGTGGTGTCGTGCACCAGCAGCCGGTCGGCCTCGGCGTACAGGGTGTCGGCGCCGTTCAGCTCGACGACGGACACGTGCAGCCCGCCGTGGCCGAACATGACGCTGCCCTGGCCGGTGACGTGCATCATCGCGCTGTGCTCGCCGGCGACGGCGCGCCCGAGCGTGCCGCCGATGCCCTGCCCCGCCGTGGCGGTCGGGGCGAACGACACCGCGCCGGTGTAGGCCAGCATGGCGCCGCGCTTGCTGTAGACCTCCTGCCCCGGTCCGATCCGGACCTGGAGCATCTTGGAGTTGATCGACTCGTAGCCGGGCATCAGATCTCCAGAATCCCGCCGCGCTCGGCCGGCTGGACGTAGACCAGCCCGTGCCCCTGGTACCGGAACTGCACGCTCTCCCCCGATCCCTGGCCGATCACCGTCCGCCAGTTGACGTCGGTGACCACGTCCTGCTGAAGCTGCCCGTGGTGGCAGACGTAGGCGTGCGGGTCGACGCAGAGCGGCGTCTGCGGCGTCACCTCCAGCGCGATGGCCGGCCCCTGCGACAGGACCGCCACCGTCCCGTGCCCGTCGACCTTGGTGGTGGCGAGGCCCTGGCCGGTGCCCATCCCCCGCAGCCCCACGAACTGCACGCCCGTGTTCAGGCTCCCGTCGAGCGCCAGCAGGCTCTCCGACTCCACGAACAGGGTGTCGCCCGTGAGCTGGACGAGCGTCACCTCCGTCGCCTCGCTCGCCAGGTAGACCGTCCCCTGTCCCGTGATCTCCATGAGGGTCATGCCCTCACCGGCGATCTTGCGTTTGAGGGCGCCGCGCAGCCCCTCGCCGCCCGTCATGCCCTGCCGCTTGAACGCCATCTGGCCCTCATAGGCCACCATCGAGCCGTTCAGCGCCCGGATCGTCTCGCCGCCGAGGTCGACGGCGAGCATCTTCGAGCCGTTCATTCGAAATTGCGCCACGAAGCGAGAAGATACCGCCCGGCGCGTTGCCGGTCCGCCCGGTGCGCCGATCGGCAAGGATGAGCACATGTGGATCGCTCCCGAACGCCGCAGTCTCAGCCGGTGGGCAGTCCCAGGGCTCGTCCTGGGCGCCGGCGTGGTGGTCGGGGCCGTGCTGGCCGCCGACGGGCGGTCCGGCACGGCCCTCATCGCGCTGGCCGCGCTGGCCGGGTACGCGGCGTACCTCGCCTACCGGCGCAACGAGCCGGCGCTGCCGCTCAGTGAGGGGTTCGGGTCGGGCACCCGGGCCCGCGCCCACCTGCGGGCCGCCGCCATGACGGGCGACGTGCTGACCGTCGCGGTCGTCGGCGGCCTCATCGTGCAGGCCCTGCGCGGCGCCGACATCACCGCCTACGTGTGGCTGGCGGCCGTCGCCGGCGTGACGTACCTGCTGTCGGCGGTCGTCGGCGGCCGCGGGCTGTGACCGGAGGCCGCGGGGTGTGACCGGCGGCCGTCCGGCCGGGTGAGCTGCGGGAATAGTCGGTTAACTTCTCCTGACAAAAGCGGTTTCGCCGGTCCCCGGGCGGCATGATGCGCCTGTGTCCGCCCCCGACACCCTCGACGCGCTCGTCCCGGCCCGGGCCGTGTTCCACCCCGTGGTCGACCTCGGCACGGGCGCCGTCGTCGCCGTCGAGGCGCACGCCGCCCCGGCCGGCGAGTCCGACCGGACCGGCGGACCGGTGCGGCCCGACCCCGCGTCCGGGGACGTGCGGCGCGCGGTCGAGGCCGCGCGCGCGGCCGCCGAGCTGGGCACGCCGCTGCCGCTGCAGATCGGGCTGCGGGCCGAGACCCTCGCGAGCGGCGGCGACCTGCTGGCCGGGCTGCACCGCGGTCTCGGCGAGACCGGGCGGCGCCCGCAGGAGATCATCCTGTGCGTGGGCGGGGGCTTCGCGCCCGCGCGGCGCCCGGCCGTCGCCGCCGCGCTGGCGGCGCTGCGCCGCGCCGGATACCTCGTCGGGCTGTCCGGCCTCGGCTCCGCGCACACCCCGCTCGACCTGCTCGTCGACGGCGCCTCCTACCTGCTCAAGCTCGATCCCGGGCTGGCCCGGACGGCGGCCGCCGACCCGCGCCGCGCGGCGCTCGTGGCGAGCCTCGTCGAGCTGGCGCACCGGCTGGAGACGCACGTGCTCGCGCCCGGCATGACGACGCCCGACCAGGTGCTGCACCTGCGGGAGGCCGGCGTCCGGCTCGTCCAGGGCCCGGCCCTCGCGCCGCCGGACTGGCGCCCGGGGATGCCGGTGAGCATCCCGGTCACGGGCGGGCACGAGCCGCCCGCCCGGCCCGGGGCCGGGCTCGGGCCGCGGGTGTCGGAGTTCACCCTCCCCGCGGTGACGCTGCCGCTGACGGCGACCGCCGGCGAGGTGCTCACCGTGCTCAACGCCGAGACCGGCGCCACCAGCGTCGTCCTGGTGGACGAGCGGCAGCGGCCGAGCTTCACCGTGGACCGGACGCGCTTCCTGCTCCGCCTGTCGGGCGCCTACGGGCACGCCCTGCACGCGCGCCGGCCCGCCGCGCGGCTCGCCGACCCGCCGCGGCCGGTCCCGCGCACCGTCCCGGCGATCGCCGCGCTGCGGGCCGCGGGCGCCGAGGACGAGCGCGTCTACGACGACCTGGTCGTGGTGGACGAGGTCGGCCGCTGCCTCGGCATCGTCCGGGTGGCCGACCTGATCCGGGCCATGTCGCGCTGAGACCGCCGCTGGGGGCCTAGAGCGCCCCGGATGATCCCTTATGTGGATCAAGGCCGGAGAATCCCGTTACGGCCGTCTCCTGGGCGAGGATGGCCGCCTGGACCCGGCTGCCGAGCCCGAGCTTGGCGAGGATCCGGCTCACGTGCGTCTTGGTGGTCGTCTCGGCCATGGCGAGCCGGGCCGCGATCTGTCCGTTGGACAGCCCCTCCCCGAGGCAGGCGAACACCTCGCGCTCGCGCGGCGTCAGCTCCGCCAGCCCCGGCACCTCCGCCGGGGCGGCCGGCCGGGCCGCGAACGCGCCGATCAGCCGCCGGGTGACGCCCGGCGCGAGGACTCCCTCCCCCGCCGCGACCGTCCGCACCGCCTCCACCAGCCGGTCGGCGTCGACGTCCTTGAGCAGGAACCCGGCGGCGCCCGCGCGCAGCGCCCCGAACACGTACTCGTCCACGTCGAACGTCGTCAGCACCAGGACGGCGGTGAACCCGGCGATCCGCCGGGTGGCGGCGACGCCGTCCAGGCGGGGCATATGTCTCGGCGCCGATCCCACGGGCCACCCCAGTTGACAGGCGCCCGTGCAGCCTCACCTGAGTCTGGGACGAAACACC